>CALCPL010000124.1 GCA_937897125.1 uncultured Candidatus Pelagibacter sp.
TCTACACCTCTCTATTCGTCGGCAGCGTCAGATGTGTATAAGAGACAGGTTATAACTACATTGGGTTTTGATCCATATTGGTTTGCAATTGTATTTACAATAAATATGGAAATAGGCTTAATAACACCACCTGTTGGATTAAACCTTTATATAATTAAAGGAATAACACCTGATGTAAGTTTATCCACAATCTTAAAGGGATCATTTCCATTTATGATGATGATGGTTTTATCTATATTGATATTGTGTATTTTTCCTGAAATTGTAAGTTGGTTACCTGATAAATTAATGGGTAAACCTCTTGGATATTAAAAAAGACATTAATAGAAAAATTTCTGTAGCACCAATGATGGATTGTACCGATCGTCATGATCGTTATTTTCTAAGATTGATGAGTAAAAATGTTATGCTGTATTCAGAAATGGTTGCAACAAAATCTGCAATTCATGGAGATCGAAAAAAAATCTTATCTTATAGTCCTGAAGAGAAACCTTTAGCATTACAAGTTGGTGGATCTGATAAAGCAGAGTTAGCAGAAGTTGCAAAAATTGCAGAGGACATGGGCTATGATGAAA
The DNA here is from genome assembly GCA_937897125.1 of uncultured Candidatus Pelagibacter sp. Next base: position 576 of record CALCPL010000124.1, read on the forward strand.
TTAATATAAATCTAGGTTGCCCCAGCAAAAAAGTTCAAAAGAATATGTTTGGTGCTTGCTTGATGAGAGAACCTGATCTTGTTGCAGAATGTATCGATTCAATGGTTAATGCTTGTAAAATTCCAGTTACTGCAAAAACTAGAATTGGATTTGATGATACAGAAGAATTTGATTATTTAAATAATTTTATACTAAAGATGAAAGGTGTTGGTTGTAGCACTTTTATATTACATGCTCGAAAAGCTATTTTAACTGGAATGTCACCTAAACAAAATTTAAATATTCCAAAACTTAATTATGGAATGGTCTACAAAATAAAAGAAGAAAATCCAGACTTAGAAATTATTATTAATGGAGGAATTTCAAAAATTGATGAGATTAAAAATCATTTAACCTTATGTGATGGTGTTATGATTGGTAGATCCATATATCAAAATCCTTATTCGTTAGTTGAAATTGAAAATGAAATTTTTGGAACAAAAGAAAGACCTACAAGAGAAGAGATTGCTGAGAAACTACTAGAGTACCTTGAGAAAGAAGTTAAGCTTGGTACAAAGGTAAATCATATTATGCGACACACAGTTGGATTATATCATGGGCAAATTGGTTCAAAAGATTGGAAGAGATATTTAAGTGATAATATGATGGCAAGAGATTCAGATTTTCAAAAATCAAAACATATAATGACTATTGTGCAAAATAACGAGAAAGCTAATCAAGTTAGCTCATAATGGAAAACTTAAACTACGGTGAGATAATTAACCTACTAGCGGTCCTTGCAATATCTGCTGCTGTTGCAGGTTTTATGGCTGGATTACTTGGCGTTGGTGGTGGAATTATAATGGTTCCAGCTTTGTATTATGCTTTTACTGTATTAGATTTTGAATTAGCAACTAGAATGCATTTATCAGTAGGAACTTCTTTAGCAATTATTATCCCAACTTCAATAATTTCGACCAAGACTCATATGGAATATGATGCGGTGGATTTCAAGATGGTAAAATCCTTTGGTATATTTATCTTATTTGGCGTTATAGCGGGGACTTTTTTAGCAGTAAATCTAAAGACACCAACTCTAGTATTATTCTTTTCAATATTTGCTTTTATGGTGGGTTTATTTTTTATTTTCCTTAGAGAAAAACTTGTGGAAAATCCTAAAACAATTTCTGACATTGTTAAAAATATTTCTGGGATTGTGATTGGTTTTATTTCAGTGCCCCTAGGTATTGGTGGTGGATCTTTAATGGTGCCATTTATGAGAACTTTTGGTTATGATATAAGAAAATCGATTGGCACAGCTGCAGCAGTTGGTTTTTTGATTTCACTTAGTGGAACGATCACAATGATTATGGGTGGAAAGATAATTGATAATATCAATACTCCTTTTAGTGTGGGTTATATAAATCTATTAGGGTTTGCAGTATTTGTTCCAGTTACAATGATTATGGCTAGGTTGGGAGCAAAAGCTGTTTATAAAATAGATAAAAAACTATTAAGTAAAATTTTTGGTACTTTTTTACTTATAGTATCCATAAGATCTTTTGTTGAATATTTAAATATTATATAATTAATTATGTTTAATTTTAAAGAGATAATTTCATCCATTGCTGATGCAGGTCAAAAACTTTTTAGTATAAAAAATATTAAAAAAAATGACTTAGAATCCATCATATCTTTATGTGATGATTTGATTTCACACAAAGGTGCTGCGTTTGGTATTACGGTTGCAAGAAATATTATTGAATTATATCAAACCTTATCTGTTGAAAATAAACTTTTGTTCTTTAAAAAAATAAATGAAAAAAATAAGCCAAGTTTTATGAAGGTTAATGAAGCGATTGATATTTATAAAAGTTCACAAAATGAAAAAAATTTATCACACTTATTTAGAGTTTCTGAGGGAAGTAGAAGAGAGCTTTTTACAAGGATGAATATGGCCCCTAACGGAACTTCAGCAATAGTTTCTTTGAGAGAGGATTTGATTAAAATTTTAAAAGATAACAAAGATCTTAAGGCATTAGATGATGACTTGAGATATTTATTTAAAGCTTGGTTCAATCCTGGATTTCTTAAGCTTGAAAAAATTACATGGGATACTAAAGCAGCCGTTTTAGAAAAAATAATTAAATATGAAAGAGTTCATCAAATAAAAGACATGAATGAACTTAAAAGAAGATTAGGCGAAGATAGAAGATTTTTTTCATACTTTCACCCAGCCCTTGAAGATGAACCTATTATTTTTGTTCAGGTTGCACTTACTAAAGGGTTAGGTAGATCTATCCAAGAATTAATGAAGCCATCAACTAGTGACTCAAAAAGTTATGATACAGCAACTTTTTATTCGATTAGTAACTGCCAAGAGGGTTTATCAAGAGTTACGTTAGGTAATTTTTTAATTAAAAGAGTTGTTTATGAAATACAAGAGGAGCTACCTCATATTAAAAACTTTGGAACTTTATCGCCCATACCAGGCTTTGTTGATTGGTTTAGCTATTTAGATGAAGTTAAGATTAAAAATATTTTAGGAAATTTGAAGGATAAAGATGTTTCCTTCTTAAAGTCAAAAGATTTGAAATTAGGTGATAACAGAATTGTAAAAAATAAAGAAGCTATAACAAAATTAGTAGCTCATTACCTGTCTCTTATACACATCTGACGCTGCCGACGAATAGAGAGGTGTAGA
>CALCPL010000125.1 GCA_937897125.1 uncultured Candidatus Pelagibacter sp.
TATCTTGTCTTTCAATTTCTTTAATGAAATTTGCAAAACCTTCAGTTCTATCTCTGACAAAGTCTTTGTCATAAAGGTTTGCTTTCAATATATAATGCAACATCATATTTAATATGGCTACATTTGTTCCTGGTCTAAGTTTAATATGATAATCAGCAAGTTTAGCAAGCTCAGTAGTAATTGGATCTAATACAATTAATTTTTTACCCTTCATTACTTGTTGTTTTATTTTTGCACCAGTAACTGGGTGAGCATTTGTTGGATTTGCTCCGATCACCATAAATAAATCTGCATGGTAAATATCTTCTGTAGAATTTGTAGCTGCTCCAGTTCCAAATGTTTGTTGCATTCCCCACGCAGTAGGTGAATGACAAATTCTTGCACAACAATCAATATTATTAGTTCCTATTGCTGCTCTAATCATTTTTTGGAAAACATAATTTTCTTCATTAGTACATCTTGCTGAAGAAATACCAGCAACTGCATCTGGTCCATTAGCTTTGGTAATTCTATTTAATTCTTTTTTAATAAAATCATATGCCTCATCCCATGATGCTTCTTCAAACTTTCCATTCCTTTTAATTAGAGGAGTTTTTAATCTGTCAGGATGATCATAAAATCCAAAAGCATATCTTCCTTTAATACAAGTGTGACCTGCGTTAACTTCAGATTCTTTAGGAGTAGAAATTGCAACAACTTTATTATCTTTAATTGAAGCCTCTAAATTACAACCAACTCCACAATAAGAACAAGTCGTTCTTACTTTTTCATCAACAGCAACTGATTTAGATTGATATACATCTGAGATGGCATCTGTTGGGCAAGTGTGTGCACAAGCTCCACAAGATACACAAGACGAGTCCCCAAATAATGCATCATTATCTGTTGTAATCTTAGACTCAAATCCTCTTCCACTCATTGTTAAAACAAATGAACCTTGAATTTCATCACAAGCTCTGACACATCTTCCACAATTAATGCAGTTATCTAAATTCATTCTCATGTAATCATGAGAGGTGTCTCTTGGAATACCTTTATGTTGTTTTGGTACATTATATCTATGATCTGATATGCCTAAATCATTAGCAACATCTTGAAGTTCACAGTTATTATTAACCTCACAAGTTCCACATTCCATTGGATGGTCGGTTAAAACTAGTTCAACAATATTTTTTCTTAAAGCCGTTAAATTTTCATTGTTTGTAAAAATATGTTGGTTTTCACCAACTGGTGTATGACATGAGGCTACAACTTTAGTTGGACCATCTTTAACTAAAGCAACCTCAACCGAACAAACTCTACAAGCTCCATAAGGTGCTAAGTTTGGATCGTTACATAAAGCAGGAACCTTTTTTTCACCAAGATAGCTTTCTACAAATTTTAAAACAGAAGTATGGTTAGGACCAATTTCATATGGCTTACCATCTATATATGCAATTTTTCTTTTTTCTGAGCTCATTAATTATCTTTCACCATATCATCCTTCATTTCATCACCAAAATATTT
>CALCPL010000126.1 GCA_937897125.1 uncultured Candidatus Pelagibacter sp.
TAATTAAATTAACTATATTAATCTTGGATTCTGGATGTTTCCAACCCCTATCTATTTCAAATAATGGCAACAAAACAAAATTTCTCTTAGTCATCTTTGGATGAGGAGTTGTTAGTGTATTACTGTTTATATTCAAAATTTTTTTATCATAATCAATTATATCAATATCACATGTTCGTGGATCATTTTTTTTTGATCTAACCCTGCCTAATTTTAATTCAATAAAGTTACAAATTTTTAATAATTCTAACGGTTCTAAGATTGTCTCAATTTTTATAACAATATTTATAAAATTTGGCATTAAAGGGTTTGGCCAAGATTTTGATGAATAATGAGATGATACTTTTGTTATCTTAATTTTATTTTTTTCTAATTCAGACATAGCCATATGAATGTTGGTAATTTTGTTACCTAAATTTGATCCTATTGCTAAATATGATTGTTTAACTTGATTTTCTAATGTGTCTTGCTTTTTCACGATTCCAGTCTCTATTTTTTTTAGTAGCTCTTTTATCAAATTGTTTTTTACCTTTTGCTACTGCTATTTCTATTTTAGCTTTTCCTTTTTTAAAATACATCTTTGTTGGAACAAGAGTAAAACCATCTCTCTGCATTTTACCAATTAATTTGTTAATTTCTTTTTTATTTAACAACAACTTTCGTTCATCAGTGGGGTTATGATTTGAATAACTGGCTTGTTTAAAAGCTGCAATATGAGAATTAATTAAAACTATTTCACCATCTTTCTCTACAGCGTAAGAGTCTGCAATATTAACCTTTCCATCTCTAATAGATTTAATTTCTGATCCTTTAAGAACTATTCCTGCTTCAATTAAGTCTTCAAAAAAAAAGTTGAAACTTGCTTTTCTATTTAAGCAAATAATTTTTAAACCAGAATTGGCTTTCTTGTTCATTAGAGTAGATTTGCTGATACTAAAGCTTTTTTAACAATATCTTTGGTTGGGTCTGTAACCTTGACCAAAGGTAATCTAACATCATCATCACAAAGACCCAAAAGTTTTGCAGCATACTTAACGGGGCTTGGATTACTTTCTATAAACATAGAGTTATGAACGGGTTGTAAAATTTTATCTAGTCTGATCGCTTCAAGCTTACTCTCGTCATTTCCTGTTTTTGAGGCTTTCTGAAAATCAGAACATAATTTAGGAGCAATATTTGCAGTTACGCTTATAGAGCCGATGCCACCTCTATTATTAAATTCTAAAGCGTTATCATCATTACCTGTCAACTGAACAAAATCAGTTCCCATTTTATCTTTTTGTTGAATAACTCTATCTAAATCACCAGTAGCATCTTTAACACCAACAATATTTTTCAATTCAAATAATCTAGCCATTGTATCAACAGACATATCAATTACAGATCTTCCAGGAATATTGTAAATTATAATTGGTATCCCACATTTGTCGTTTATTGCTTTATAATGCTGATATAATCCTTCTTGAGTTGGCTTGTTATAATATGGGGTTACTATTAGAGCTGCATCCGCACCTGCTTTTTCAGCATGTGTTGTCAGAGAAATTGCTTCTTTAGTTGAATTAGAACCAGTGCCAGCAATAACTATAGTTTTTCCGTCACTTTCTTTAACACATAAATCTATTACTTTTTGATGTTCGTCGTGGCTTAATGTTGGCGATTCACCCGTTGTACCAGCAGGCACCAAACCGTTGGTACCATTTGATATTTGAAAATGAATAAGCTTAATATAAGCTTCTACATCAAGCTCATTATTCTTGAACGGGGTTATTAAAGCAACATTTGATCCTTTGAACATAAATACTTATAACATAGTTTAAAGATTCATTTAGTAAATTTATGCCCAGAAAGATATTTTTTTTTATAAAATCACTATTATTAAGTTTGATAATAATAGGAAATGTATTTGCTGCTGAAATATCAATAATTCCTTTAAAAAAACCTATTTTAAATGAAGAGGCTCAAAGTGTAAAGATATCACAGGGAATGATTAAACCCAAACCTAAACCATCCAAAAAAAAAGAAGAACCTAAAACTACAATAGTCAAAAAAGATTTAAAAAAAATTAATTTTCTTATTCCCAAAAGTAAACCCTTAGTAGTTAAGAGGGAAAAGTCAGTAGTTCAAACAAGATCAAAAAACTACAGTCAAAAAGACTATAGCATTGCAAAAAAATCTATTGCAGCAATGGAAAAAAGTCAGTGGTCAACAGCACTATCGCAGTCTAAAAAAGCTAAGGACAAATCTATATATAATTTTATTCAATGGAGACATTTGCTAACTACAGGCAACCAAGCAAGTTTTTATGACTATTTAACATTTATAAAAAATAATGAAAACTACCCAAGAATAAGTAGAATTCGGTATTTAGCTGAACACAAACTTTCAACAAATAAGATCTCACCAAATAAGATCATAGGTTGGTTTAATTCTGAGGAACCATTGAGTGGTTATGGAAAATTAATACTCGGAGAAAGCTTTATATTAACAGGCGATATCACCAAAGGTACCTCTCTAATTAAAGATGGCTGGATAACTGCAGATCTAAATAGATCTAATATGAAATTTTTTAGAAAAAAATATAAAAAATATTTAGATGCAAATGATTATATTAAACGTGCAGATTATTTAGCCTGGGAAGGTAAATCATGGGATTTAAAAAGAATGTTAAGATATTTGCCTAAAGACTATGAGTTGCTTTATACAGCTAGACAAATTTTAATGAGCAAGTCTTATGGTGTTGATAATGCAATCAAAAATGTTCCAACAAAACTTAAAAATGATGCTGGACTAAATTACGATCGACTTAAATGGAGAAGAAAAAGAGGAAGAGTCGACGACTCCTTGGAGATTATATTTAAAGTTCCAAACAATAAAGATTATTTAGTTAGGCCAGACAAATGGTGGAAAGAAAGAGCAATAATGACACGAGCTCTTATTTATAAGAAGAAATATGAGTCAGCTTATAAAGTTGCAAGCAAACATTCTTTGGACATTGGCCCAGAATATGCAGACGCTGAATGGATGAGTGGTTGGATTGCATTAAGCTTTTTAGATGACCCTATTTTAGCAATAGATCATTTTAATGATTTTTATCAAAATGTGAGTTACCCAATTAGTTTATCTCGTGGTGCTTATTGGCTTGGGAGATCTTATGAAAAAATTGGTGATAAAGCACAATCTAAACAATGGTATGAAGAGGCAACCAAATATTTATCAACATATTATGGTCAACTAGCGTTTTTAAAAATTAAACCCAATGAAACATTTGAGCTAGATGAACAAGCTATTGTGCCTGACACTTATAGAAAATATTTTTATAAAAAAGAACTAGTAAAAATTGTTCATCTTTTAGATGAACTAAATAAAGATAGGTATACAAAAAATATATTAAGACACTTAGCTAATGATAATATTAAAGGTGGAAGTGAAATTTTAGCAGCCGAACTTGCAACTAATATATCAAGATATGATTTTGCAATACAAGTTTCAAAGATTGCATCTTATCAAAAAAGATTTCACAATGATTTTAACTATCCAATAATAAGTACACCTGAATACGTTAATGGAAGAAAAATACCAGAAACTGCTTTTATTCTTTCTCTTATTCGTCAAGAAAGTGAGTTTGACATGAGAGCAAACAGTCATGTTGGTGCGCAAGGATTAATGCAATTAATGCCTTACACTGCTAAGCTCGTTGCCAAACAAGCAAAGTTACCCTATTCAAAATCAAGATTAACATCTGATCCTGAATACAATATTAATTTAGGATCTCATTATATAGCTGGTTTAATTTTACAATATGATGGTGCCTACCCTTTTGCTACCGCCGCATATAATGCCGGTCCTAAAAGAGTTAAACACTGGAAAAAAATAAATAAAAACCCTCAAAAAAAACAAATTGATTTTGTAGACTGGGTTGAATTAATTCCATTTAAAGAAACTCGTAACTATGTTCAGCGTGTTATGGAGAATTACAATGTTTACAGATATATCTTGGAAAAAAAGCCTGTTAAAATGAAAGACTTTTTTAAAGATCAGCCTTTATTTTAATGGCGGAAGAGGAGGGATTCGAACCCTCGGTACAAGTTTCCCCGCACGGTCATTTAGCAAACGACTGGTTTCAGCCTCTCACCCACTCTTCCACTGCGACATTGATATAACCGATTGTATTGAATATTCAATATTTATAAAGTAATTCTTGAATAATATTATGAAAAATAAGTATTCAATATTCTCATTAGTCAAAAATGCTTTTTCCTATCATGAAAATTGGCAAAAAGCCTGGAAAGATCCCACTATAAAAAAAGAATATGATGCAGTTATTATTGGTGGTGGTGGTCATGGTTTAGCAACTGCTTATTATTTAGCAAAAAAACATAATATGACAAATATTGCTGTAGTAGAAAAAGGCTGGATTGGTGGTGGTAATACAGGAAGAAATACTACAATTATAAGATCTAATTATTTATGGGATGCTAGCGCTGGTCTTTACGATCATGCATTAAAATTGTGGGAAGGTTTATCTCAAGAAATAAATTACAATGTAATGTTTAGTCAAAGAGGTGTAATGAATCTTGCACATAACTTACAAGACGTTAGAGATTTAAAAAGAAGAACGCATGCTAATAGATTAAATGGTATAGATGCAGTTTACTTAAGCACAGAGGAAGTTAAAAAATTTTGTCCTATCATTAATACTTCACAAGATATTCGATACCCCGTACTAGGTGGAACTTTACAAAGAAGAGCTGGTACTGCAAGACATGACGCTGTCGCTTGGGGATACGCTAGAGGAGCAGATGAAATGGGAGTTGATATAATTCAAAATTGTGAAGTTAAAGGAATTAAAAGAAACGGTGATGAAGTAGAAGGCATTGAAACAACCAAAGGTTTTATAAAAACTAAAAAAGTTGGAGTAGTTGCTGCAGGTCATTCAAGCGTATTAGCAAACATGGCAGGCTTAAGGTTACCGTTAGAAAGTAAACCTCTTCAAGCTCTAGTTTCAGAGCCAGTTAAACCAATTATTGATACAGTGGTAATGTCTAACGCTGTTCATGCTTATGTTAGTCAGTCTGACAAAGGTGAACTTGTAATAGGTGCTGGTACTGATGATTATATTTCTTATTCACAAAAAGGTAGTCACGATATTGTTGAAGGGACATTAAATGCAATCTTAGAACTTTATCCAATTTTTAGTAGAATGAGAATGCTTAGACAATGGGGTGGAATTGTTGACATCTGTCCAGATGCTAGTCCTATTATTAGTAAAACGACAGTAAAAGGTTTGTACTTTAATTGTGGTTGGGGAACTGGTGGATTTAAAGCAACACCTGGATCGGGTGATTTATTCGCTCACACAATAGCAAATGATGAACCACATAAATTAAATGCAGCATTTAATTTAAATAGATTTATTAGTGGAGACCTTGTTGATGAACATGGTGCAGCGGCGGTAGCTCACTAATGTTTTTAATTACCTGTCCTTTTTGTGGTGAACGTGAACAAAGTGAATTTAAAGCTGGTGGTGAAGCACATATTGAAAGACCTAAACAACCCACAGAATTAAGTGATGATGAATGGGCAGAATACTTGTTTATGAGAAAAAACATTAAAGGTATTCAATTTGAAAGATGGAACCATGCTCACGGTTGTAGAAAATGGTTTAACATGGTTAGGGATACTTCTAATGACAAAATTAAAGCCGTATATAAAATGGGTGAAAAACCTCCTATAAAATAATTTAATGTCAAAAAATTTAAGAGTTACAACCAGTAAATATATTGACGAAACTTCTAGAGTTTCTTTTAAATTCAATGGCAAATCTTATTTTGGATACAAAGGCGATACTCTTGCTTCAGCTCTACTTGCTAACGATATTCATTTAGTAGGACGAAGTTTTAAATATCATAGACCACGTGGAATAATGACTTCAGGGTCTGAAGAGCCTAATGCAATCGTACAAGTTAATAACAACACAGCACTAACAGAACCAAATGTTAGAGCAACCGAACTTGAGATATATCATGGGCTAGAAGCAACTAGCCAAAACTGTTGGCCTAGTGTTAACTTTGATATTGGAGGTATAAATAATTTCTTATCCCCTCTTCTACCTGCTGGTTTTTATTACAAAACTTTTATGTGGCCTGCTAACTTTTGGGAAAAGTATGAATATGTTATAAGACATTCTGCTGGCCTAGGAAAATCTCCAACAGAACCTGACCCTGACATATATGATCACAAATACATTCATTGTGATGTTTTAGTAATTGGAGCTGGTATTAGTGGAATTATGGCTGCAAAAACTGCAGCAAAAAATAATCTCAAAACATTATTGCTTGATGAAAAAAATGAAATTGGAGGATCTACAATTTTCCAAAACTCTGAACATGTAAAAATAAATGATCAAAATTCTTCTGCATGGTTAGAAAATGAAATTAATGAATTAAAAAATATTGAAAACCTAGAAATTAAAACAAGAACTAGTGTTGCCGCTTATCATGGGTACAACTATTTATTGGCGAGAGAAAACTTAACTGATCATCTTCCTAAAAATGAAAAAAATAAAAAAGTAAGACAAAGGTTATTAAAAATTAGAGCTAAAAAAGTTATTGTTGCTACAGGCTCTTTAGAAAGACCTCTAGTGTTTAACAATAACGATAGACCAGGTATTATGCTTTCATCTGCTGTTAAAAAATATGCAGATTATTATGGTGTTGCAACTGGCCAAAAAAATATATTTTTTACTAATAATGACACAGCTTATGAAAGTGCAATTTCATTACAAAAAAAAGGTATTAAGGTTGAAGCAATCATAGACATTAGAGAACAATCTAATACTGCATTTACTAAAGAAGCTGAGGGTTTAGGGATCAAGGTTTATAGATCACACACAATTGTAAATACAGAAGGCTATAAAAAAATTAATAAAATTACGATAATGGAATTATCAAGAGATGGACAATCTTTTGCAAGTCCAGAAAAGATAGAGCTTGATTGTGATTGTCTAGCAATTGCTGGTGGATGGACGCCAGCTGTTCATTTATTTACTCAATCTGGAGGTAAATTAAAATTTAGAGAAAAAGATCAAGTTTTTATTCCTGATATATACCCATCAGATCAAATTAGTATTGGCTCAAGTAATGGTGATTTTGAATTAGATGATTTGATTAAAAATTCTATAAAATCTTTAAAAGAATTTCTAGATATAAAAGAAACTGACTTTGACAATTTAGAAATAAATTGTCCTAAAGATAATGAGATTAGAACTATTTGGTTACTTCCATCTGATAAAGTTTTAGGAAAAACAAAACCTTTCGTAGATTATCAAAATGATGCTACTGCAAAAGATATTAAACTTGCTCTAAGAGAAGGCTTTAGATCAATTGAACATGTAAAAAGATACACAACAACTGGAATGGGTACTGATCAAGGTAAGCTTGGTAACATGCATGCCCTTGGTATTATTGCAGAAACTGCTGGTGTTAAGATGGGTGAGCTTGGAACTACAACGTTTAGACCCCCTTACACACCTTTAACATTTGGAACAATTGTTGGACGAAATGTTGGTGAATATTTTGATACATTTAGAAGAACGCCAATGAATGACTGGCATATAGAAAATAAAGCTGAATTTGAAAATGTGGGTCAGTGGAAAAGAGCTTGGTACTATCCAAAAAATAATGAAACTATGCATGATGCAGTGCAAAGAGAAAGTAAAGCTGCAAGAAATAGTGCTGGTATATTAGATGCTTCAACACTTGGTAAAATTGATATTCAAGGAACTGATGCTTCAGAATTTTTAAATAGAGTTTATACAAATGCATGGTCAAAACTAGCCATAGGAAAATGTCGTTATGGTTTAATGCTTAATGAAGATGGTATGGTTTATGATGATGGGGTCACAACTAGACTTGATGAAAATCATTATATCATGACAACAACAACTGGTGGTGCTGCAAACGTATTAGGAAAATTAGAAGATTACCTTCAAACAGAATGGCCTGAGCTTGATGTTTATTTGTCATCAGTTACTGATCATTATGCAACAGCTAGTATCTGTGGGCCAAATAGTAAAAAAATTCTAAATAAATTAATACCTGATCTTGATCTTTCAGATGAAAGCTTTCCACACATGTCTTTCAAAAACACAAAAATTGATAATATTAAATGTAGAATTATGCGTATTAGTTTTACAGGTGAGCATAGTTATGAAATCAATATTCAGGCAAACTATGGTGAAGACTTATGGAGGAAATGTATGGAAGCAGGTGAAGAGTTTAACATCACTCCTTACGGTACTGAAACAATGCACTTATTAAGAGCTGAAAAAGGATTTATTATTGTTGGCCAAGATACAGATGCAACAATGACACCCATAGATTTACAAATGGATTGGATTGTTAGTAAAAAGAAATATGACTTTATTGGTAAAAGATCTCTTTATAGATCTGACACCATGAAAGAAGATAGAAAACAATTAGTAGGTCTTATAACAGATAATCCAAATGAAGTTTTAGAAGAAGGAGCTCAGATAATTGCTGACACTAGTTTAAAACCAGTTGAAATGTTAGGTCATGTAACATCAAGCTACTATAGTCCTAATTTAAATCAGTCTATTGCACTACTGTCTCTTATACACATCTCCGA
>CALCPL010000127.1 GCA_937897125.1 uncultured Candidatus Pelagibacter sp.
ATTAATGGCGCTTCTTCTTTGACTTCATTGTTTAATATTAAAGGCTCTTCCTCTTCAGGTTCTTTGATAATTTTAGGTGTTTCTTTTTTAACCTCTAAATTAATGACATTATTTTTTACTTTTTTAGGTTCAATTTTTGTAATTATTTTTTTTTCAGCAGGCTCAACTCCATTTTGACTTATTGAACCAAGTAAGGCTCCAACTTCAACTGTTTCACCATCTTTAGAATTTATTTCAGATAAAACTCCATCTATAGGAGATGGAACTTCTAAGTTAACTTTGTCAGTTTCCAGTTCTACAATTGCCTCATCTGCTTCAACTGTATCACCCTCTTTCTTAAGCCACTTAGCAACTGTTGCTTCAGTAATGCTTTCTCCTAAAACTGGTACTAAAATTTTTTCATTCATTTTATTCAAAAACCTTATTAATAATTTCCTGCTGTTGTGCAATGTGTCTTTTTGCATATCCTGTTGCTGGGGATGCATCTGGACTTCTTCCTATATAAGAAATTTTACTATTATTAGCGTTAATAGTTTCTAATGTCCATTGTATATAGTCTCTCACAGAGAACCATCCACCCATATTTTTTGGTTCTTCCTGGCACCAATAAAATTTAGCATTTTTAGCGTAAGGCTTGAGTTCCTTAACGAGAGTTTTTGCAGGAAATGGATATAGTTGTTCGATTCTGAACAATATTACATCGTCTATTTTTAGTTTTTCTCTAGCATCTAATAAATCAAAATAAACTTTACCTGAACACATTATTACTTTTTTAATCTCTGAAGCTTTTCTTAATTTTATAAAACTATCATTTTTTTGGTCCACAGCATGATCCCATAATATTCTATGAAATGAGTTTTCTTTACTAAAATCTTCTAAATTGGAAACACAATACTTATTTCTTAATAAAGATTTGGGTGTCATCATTATTAATGGTTTTCTAAAATCTCTATGCATTTGTCTTCTTAATGCATGAAAATAATTTGCTGGAGTAGTACAATTCATTACTTGCATGTTGTCATTAGAACATAATTGTAAAAATCTTTCTAAACGAGCCGATGAATGTTCTGGACCTTGACCTTCATATCCATGTGGTAAAAGCATTACTAACCCGGATGCTCTTGTCCATTTTCTCTCACCTGATGCAATAAATTGATCTATTACTACTTGTGCACCATTTGCAAAATCACCAAATTGTGCTTCCCACATTGTTAATGTGTTTGGCTGAACTAAACTATAACCATATTCAAAACCTAAAACTGCTAATTCTGATAAAAAACTATCTACTATTTCATATCGTTTTTGAACTTTTGAAATATTATTTAGTGGAACATATCTGGAGTTATCTTCTTGATTTCTTAGAACTGAATGTCTTTGACTAAACGTTCCTCTTCCTGAATCTTGCCCAACTAATCTTACTGGATAACCTTCTTCTAATAATGAACCAAATGCCAAAGCTTCAGCTGTTGACCAATCTATGTTTTTGCCTTCTGATACTGATGCTCTTCTAGTGTTTAAAATTTTAATTATAGTTTTGTGCAAATTTAATTTCTCTGGTGTTGAATTAATCTTTTCTGAAATTTCTAAAAGTTTTTTCTGGTCAAAACCACTTACACCTCTTTTATCTTTTCCTTTTTCTGGTTTATATCTTGACCAACTTCCCTCATACCATTCAATTTTTGGCTTATAATCTTTTGCATTTTTGTATTGATCATCTAGTAAGCTTTTAAATTCAGTTTTAAACCTTTTAAGTTCATCCTCTGAAAGTGTATTCTCATTTACTAATTTGCTTCCATATACTTCTACTGGTGTAGGGTGTGATCTAATTTTTTTATACATTAATGGCTGAGTAAATGAAGGTTCGTCTCCTTCATTATGGCCAAACCTTCTGTAACAGATTATATCAACCACAACATCTCTGTTAAATTTTAGTCTAAATTCTGTGGCAATTCTTGTAGCATAAACAACCGCTTCTGGGTCATCACCGTTTACATGAAGTATTGGGGCATCTACCATTTTTGCAACATCTGATGGATATGGTGATGATCTTGCAAACCTTGGGCTTGTAGTAAAACCTATTTGATTATTAACAATAAAATGAATTGTTCCACCTGTATTATGGCCTGGTAAACCCGACATTGCAAAACATTCAGCCACAACACCTTGGCCTGCAAATGCTGCATCACCATGTATTAAAATAGGTAAAACTTTATTTCTTTCTTTATCTTCATGAAAAAATTGTTTTCCTCTAGTCTGTCCTAATACAACAGGATTAACTGCTTCTAAGTGTGAGGGGTTATCTGTAAGACCAACATGTATAGAATTTCCATCAAATTTTCTATCCGACGATGCTCCTAAATGGTATTTTACGTCTCCTGCTCCTTCTTCTCCTGTTGTTTGAACGTCTCCCGCAAATTCATTGAATATTCTTTTGTATGATTTTTGTAAAACGTTTGCTAGCACATTGAGCCTACCTCTGTGAGACATTCCAATTTTAACTTCTTTAGCTTCTGATTGACCAGCAATTTTAATAATTTGTTCTAAAGCAGGGATTAAGCTTTCTCCTCCATCTAGTCCAAATCTTTTTGTACCAACATATTTTGTATGTAAAAATTTTTCAAATCCTTCAGCTTGAATAAGTTTATTCAAAATAGCTTCTTTACCATTTTTTGTAAATTGAAGAGAGTTCTCATCCTGCTCAATTCTATCTCTAAGCCATTTTCTTTCAGTTGGGTTTGATATATGCATATATTCATAACCAATTGGCCCACAATAAGTTTTGTTTAAAAAACTTAATATTTCTTTTACGGTGGAGTGCTCTTTATTTATTACACCGTCTAAATAAATTTTCTCATTATAATTTTCTTTTTTGAACCCATAATATTCAGGATGTAATTCATCTAAATACTCTGTCTTCATCATTCCAAGTGGGTCAAGCTTTGCTAATAAATGTCCCCTTTGTCTATAGGCTCTAATTAAAGCAACGGCTCTGATTGAGTTAAGATTACTTTTGATTAAATCTTTTGAATTAACTTTTGTATCATCACTTCCATTAGAAAGTTTTTTGTCTTCTTCTTCGATCCTTTTTTCAATTTCATCAATATCAATTTTTTTTTTTACACCCCATGATGGACCATTAATTTCCTTAGCAATCATACTTAAATCTTCACTCATACCCTCAAAATAACTTTGCCAGCTTTCAGGAAGATCTTTGTCTTTATTGATAAATTTTAAATACATTTGTTCTATAAATGCACTGTTAGATTTGCTAAGAAATGAAGTTTTTTCGAATTCGAGATTTTTTGATGATGACATCTATTCTATTGATATAATATCAGATAAATAATTTTCAATTAGATAATTTATTAAATAATGTTTTGCCTAATTCAGATGGTGATTTTGCAATTGTAATTCCACATTCTTCCATTTTTTTAATCTTATCTTCTGCTCCACCCTTACCACCTGAAATAATAGCTCCTGCATGCCCCATAGTTCTTCCTGGGGGTGCTGTTATTCCAGCAACAAATCCAACCATAGGTTTTTTTATTTTATGGTTTTTAACAAATTCAGCTGCTTCTTCTTCTGCTGAACCACCAATTTCACCTATCATAAGAATAGATTCTGTCTCATCATCATTTAAAAATAAATCTAAACAATCAATAAAGTTCGTTCCATTTATTGGATCTCCACCAATTCCTATACAAGTAGATTGTCCTAATCCATTTTCAGTTGTTTGCGCAACCGCTTCATAAGTTAAAGTTCCAGATCTTGAAACAATTCCCACAGAACCTTTCTTGTGTATATTTCCAGGCATAATCCCAATTTTACATTCATCAGGAGTAATTATTCCTGGACAGTTAGGTCCTATCAATCTGCTTTTTGAACTATTTAGCTTTTGTTTAACACGAAGCATATCTTGAATTGGTATACCTTCAGTAATGCAAACTATAAGCTCAATGGATGCATCAATAGCTTCTATTATGGCTGCTGCTGCAAATTTTGCTGGCACATAAATCATAGTTGCATCAGCACCAACTTCTTTTTTTGCTTCAGCCACAGTATTAAATACTGGACGTTCAAGATGTTTTTGTCCTCCTTTTTTTGGAGTAACTCCACCTACAAGATTAGTTCCATATTTTAATGCTTGTTCAGAATGAAAAGTACCATGTGCACCTGTAAAACCTTGGCATATAACTTTGGTATTTTTATTAATTAAAACTGACATTCTATTTTATAGCCTCTACTATTTTTTTTGCAGCATCATCTAAATTTTCTGCTGAAATTAATTTTAGTCCTGAGTTATCTAGAATTTCTTTTCCTTCTTTAAAGTTTGTTCCTGCAAGTCTA
>CALCPL010000128.1 GCA_937897125.1 uncultured Candidatus Pelagibacter sp.
TCGTCGGCAGCGTCAGATGTGTATAAGAGACAGATATAATAGTTTTGGAAAAAAAGTTAAATTAAGACATTTAACTAAAGATTGTCATAGATTATTAAGTAGAGCAGGTCAGCTCGTTGTTGATAGTGATGATGATCCTGATTACGGAATTGCAGTTGATTATGATGTTAAATTAGGTATTTTTGGCAGATAAGATGAGCAAAGAGATTAAAACAGATGATGTTATTTTCAATTTCTTTAAACAAATTTGTGATGAGAAAGATGACGTTAAATGTGTAGAACTTGGCAATGGTTGGATTAATGCCATGGAAACCAATCTTACTAACATGGAAAAAAATCTAGAAGAAACAGATAAAGTTAAATACCAAGAAAGCATTAATAGTAACAAACAACAGCTGGATAGTCTTAAAGGTAAATCTGCTAGTGAATGGCGTGAATACGCAACCCAGTGCATGGTCGAGATCTTAGATCATAAAACTAAATCGTGAATTTCTTTAAGAGATTATTTTCAAGTAGCAATCTAGAACTAGAAATTAATGATGGTGGTAGAGCAGCTGCTGGATATAAAGGAAAAGCTGGAGACTGTGTAGTTAGATCTATAGCAATTGTATCAGGTCTTCCTTATCAAAAAATTTATGACGATCTTTATAAAGCAAATGAAGAATTTAGAACCACATCAAGAACAAGACTTGCAAGAAGTTTAAAACAAAAAAATGACAGCCCAAGATCAGGCACACATAGAGTAGTTGTTAAAAAATATCTTGAAAAACTTGGATGGCAGTGGACGCCGACTATGTTTATTGGTCAAGGTTGTAAGGTTCATTTAAAAAAGAATGAACTTCCAAGTGGAACTTTAATTGTATCTTGTTCAAAACACATAACTGTTGTTAAAGATGGTGTCTTACATGATACTTATGATTGCACTAGACGGGGCACTCGTTGTGTTTATGGATATTGGACAAAACCTAATTAGATAAAGATAAAAATTATCAATAAAATTGCTATTTTTATTTAATCATGTAGAAACTTAACAAATGTTAATCCCTAGAACAAAAGTTCCTGATCTAAAATTTTCTCTAACAAACAATAGTGAGTTTGATCTACAAAAAGAAAACCCAAAAAGTTTTAACTTAATAGTTTTTTATAGAGGCCTACATTGTCCTTTATGCTTATTACAAATTAAAGAATTAGGAAGATTGCAAAAAGACTATCAAGAAAAAGGTGTTGAAATTGTTGTTGTCTCATCGGATACTAAAGAAAGAGCTGAAGAATTTGCAACTAAAGTTGCTTTTCCTGATTTAAAATTTGGTTATGGTTTAAATTTAACGGATGCTAAAAAATGGGGACTTTATATATCGGAAGGGATTGGTAAAACTTCTATTGGTATTGAAGAGCCTGCAAAATTTTCAGAACCAGGAATATTCTTAATAAAACCTGATAAAACTTTATATTATGGTGCAACACAAACTATGCCTTTTGCAAGACCTTCTTTTGCAGAACTAATAAAAGCTGTAGAATTTTCAATTACAAAAAACTATCCAGCGCGTGGCGAGTATACTTCTGATTTATAAGTTAAAATTTTAGAAATTCCAAACATGATAAAAGTTAAGATTGAGGTAAAAACTCAAAGATTAAAGTGGTTAATACATTTCATTAATATATGATTTTTAAAAATGAGCTTTAAAGATAACGTCAACTTACATGTAGATAAATCAGCTAAATTACTAAACTTTAGTGATGATTTACTTGAGCATTTAAAATCTACTCACTCATTAATTAAAGTAAATGTGGGTGTTGTCTTAGATGGTAAAATTAATAACTTTACTGGATGGAGAGCGGTTCACTCAGAACACATTCTTCCAACTAAAGGTGGACTAAGATATTCTGAAACCGTTGATCAAGATGATACAGAAGCTTTGGCATCTTTAATGACTTACAAATGTGCAATAGTTAATATTCCTTTTGGAGGTGCAAAAGGGGGTTTAAAAATTAATCCTAAGAATTACTCAATGCCTCAATTAAGAGAAATTACTAAAGCGTTTGCTAGTAAACTAATTAACAAAGGTTTTATTTCTCCAGCATTAAATGTTCC
Source organism: uncultured Candidatus Pelagibacter sp. (assembly GCA_937897125.1). The sequence goes on from CALCPL010000128.1 coordinate 2,093, forward strand.
AGCTCCAGATGTTGGAACATCTGAGAGAGAAATGGAATGGATTTTAGAGACTTATAAAACATTAAAACCTGATGATATAAATTACAGAGGTTGTGTAACGGGCAAACCCTTACATCGTGGAGGTATTGCTGGAAGAACAGAAGCTACTGGTAGAGGTATTGAAGAAGTAGTTAGAGAAATATTTAGACATGAAGACATTGTTAAAGAAGCTGGTTTAAAAAATGAATTAAAAGATAATGAAATTATAGTTCAAGGCTTTGGTAATGTAGGAAGTAATTTAGCTAAACATTTATACAATAGAGATAATGCAAAGATTATAGCCATAGGAGAATATGATGGTTATTTATATAATAAAAAAGGCATTGATATAAATGCACTAATTGAATTTTTTCAAAAAAATAAAAGTATTAATAATCCTAAGCTTGGAGAGTTTAAAAATAAACCAAGTGAACTCTTAGAATTAGATTGTGATATCTTAATTCCAGCTGCATTAGAGAATGCAATCACAGTTGATAACGTAGATAAAATTAAAACAAAATTAATAATTGAGGCTGCTAATGGTCCTGTTTCATTTGAGGCTGATCAAAAATTATTTGAAAAAGGAGTTATGATTATCCCTGATATTTACGTTAATGCGGGTGGGGTAGTAGTTTCTTATTTCGAGTGGGTAAAAGATATTTCTCACATACGTTTTGGTAGAGTTGAAAAAAGATTTCAAGAACAAAAAATATTAGACATTATTGATTTGATAGATAAAAAAACTAATACCAAAACAGATTTTGACACCATTAAAAAAATTATCCATGGAGCGGATGAAGAGGATTTAGCTTTTTCAGGTCTAGAAGACAGTATGAGAAATGCATTTATTGAAATTTATAATGCTAAAAAACAAATTAAAAAATCATTTAGAGATAGCGCTTATTATGTATCTCTAAAGAAGATAAGAAACTTCTATACAATAGAAGGCTTTCCCAAAAGATAATTGAAAAAAAAGTTTTAAATAACTTATTTTACAGGCTTAATTTTCTGATTAATAACAAGTACAGCACCAATTATTAAAATAGGTAAGCCTATTATTAAATCTTGCTGCCATTCTAAGTTTTCAAACACGGTTGAGATTAATAAAGCAAGTACAGGCATCACAACTCCTACATAACCCGCTCGTCCAGCTCCAACTTTCTCTAATAATCTTAAATAAAATATAAAAGCAAATATTGAGCCCACAATAGATAAATAAGCAAGAGACGCGATATAACTGAAGCTATATTCAAATAATAATTCAGTACCTTTTATTTGAGTGATTAATAGAGTGACCAGTGAACCATAAAGCATTGCATATGCAATGGTTGGTATTAAAGGAAAATTGTTATTTAAGTTTCTTTGGTGAACCATGTTACCCGTTGATGCACAAAATGTACCAAGTAATGCTAGAAATAATCCAACATGAGTGCCGTTTGCTAAGCTGAAATTGAAAATCTCATCGTTAAAGATGATTATAATTCCAATCATTCCAATAGTTGCACCAAGTAAAGTTTTTAAAGAAGGTTTCTTTTTAAAATAAAAGCCTTCTCCTAAAATATTCATAATAACTACCGTTGAAAAGACAACCGCTGGAAATGCACTTATTAAATAAGTATTTGATAGATAAAAGAAAACATAATTTAGAGAATAAAGACAGATACCAAAGATTAAAAACCAAAGATGCTGATTTAAAGAAAACTTAAGATTTTTGTTCTTATAAAATAAATAAACAAAAATGATGATTGCAGCCATTAAAAATCTATAAAACACAGATACTAATGGATCAACGTAACCTAATTGAAATTTAATAACGTACCAAGTAGGTGACCAGCAAAAAAGTGTGATTATAAATAAGAAAAAATTATTCATTAAAAATACTATAATCCAACAAACTAAAAAAAATATAAGTTTAAAGAACTCTCAAACATGTGATTAAAAAGATAGATTAGCTAAATATGGTCAGAACTTAACCAAAAAGCCATGAAATCTATCTATTAAATTTATTGAATAATTACCGTTAATACAGGCATTTCTTTTTAAAAGGTATATGATGTAAGTTGGATGAGCATAATTGTCATAGTATTAATAGCGTTTATAGCAACTAATGCCTTAGAAAATAATTCTAAAAAAAAAATTATAACAGAGCCAGAAGTTTTAGAAGTTGTTAAAGAAGAGGCAACAGAGCCAGAAGTTTTAGAAGTTGTTAAAGAAGAGGCAACAGAGCCAGAAGTT
>CALCPL010000129.1 GCA_937897125.1 uncultured Candidatus Pelagibacter sp.
ACCCAGAAAAAAGAGAAAATTATTTATTTAATTCATCAATTAATGGAATTGAAGAGGCTGATTTTATTTTCCTTTTAGGGACAAATCCTAGATTTGAAGCAACAATCTTAAATGCTCGAATTAGAAAATCTTATCTTCAAAATAAAACTAAGATCATCTCACTAAATGAAATGGGCGATTTAACTTTCCCATACCAGTCTTTAGATGGAAATACTGAAACTGTTAAAAAAATTATTGAAGGTAAACATGAGGTATCCGATTTAATTAAACAAGCAAAGAAACCTATGGTTATAATGGGTCAATCTGCATTAAAAAGTAAATCATCAAAATATATTTTTGAATCAATCAAGCAATTTTTAGAAGAAAATAATAAACTTTCTATTGATTGGAATGCTTTAAATGTTATTTCTGAAAACGCATCTACGGTAGGTGCATTCGATCTTGGGATATACAAAACAACTAATGGTGACAATGAAGTTTTGAAAGACTTAGAAGCTCACAAGTTTGAAATTGTTTATCTTTTAGGTTTAGACAGTATTAATTTTGAGAAAAAAAATGAGTTTATTATTTATCAAGGCTCTCACGGTGACAAAGGAGCAGAAATGGCAGACATCATATTGCCTGGTGCCACCTATACTGAGCAAAATGGTTATTTTACAAATTTAGAAGGCAAATTACAAAAAGCTTACAAAGCTTCCTATCCACCTGAACTTGCAAAAGAGGATTGGGTAATAATAAATGAACTTGCAGAATCCATGAATCATAGAAAATTATTTAATGATAAAGATGAGTTAGATAGCAGTTTAATTAATCAAATAAATCTACATATTGAAAAAAATAACTCTTTAACGTCATCAAAAGTTAAGGAATTAATTTTTGAAAATGAACTAGTTAAAATAGATAACGATTATTATTATTCAAATGTAATAGCCAGGGCTTCAAAAACTATGTCTGAGTGCAGAGGTTTAAAAGCAGATTTAAAGTCTACAGGAACAGAGGGTTAATCTATGGAATATCTTAATATAATTTTTTCACAAACTTACAAAATATTATTTTTACTAGTTCCTGTTTTAGTTTCTGTTGCTATGATTGTATGGCTAGACCGCCGTATTTGGGCATTTGTACAAAAAAGACAAGGACCTAATGTTGTTGGACCTTTTGGTTTACTTCAATCTTTAGCTGATGCATTAAAATATATTTTTAAAGAAGTTATAATTCCATCAAGTTCAAATAAAGTAATTTTTATACTAGCACCAATTGTTACTATGACTTTGGCTTTAGTTTCGTGGGCTGTTATTCCTTTCAGTGCAACTCAGGTATTGGCAGATATCAATGTCGGTATCCTTTATTTATTTGCAGTTTCGTCTTTGGGTGTTTATGGAATTATTATGGGAGGATGGGCCTCAAATTCAAAATATCCTTTTTTAGGTGCCATCAGATCTGCTGCACAAATGGTTTCCTATGAAGTATCAATTGGAGTTATTATTATCAACGTTTTACTCTGTGTTGGTTCTTTAAATTTGAATGACATAGTTGTGGCTCAGAAAAACTTATGGTTTGTAATCCCATTATTTCCAATGTTTGTGATTTTTTTTATTTCTGCTTTAGCAGAAACAAATAGACCACCATTTGATTTACCAGAAGCAGAAGCAGAACTTGTTGCAGGTTATCAAACTGAATATTCAGGCATGATGTATGCAATGTTTTGGCTTGGAGAATATGCAAATATTCTTTTGATGTGTGCTATGGGATCTATACTTTTCTTAGGTGGATGGCTATCACCTATAGATCTTTATCCATTTGACTTAATTCCAGGTGCAATTTGGATGATATTTAAGATATTATTCTTATTTGTTTTGTTTGCCTTGGTTAAAGCTATCGTTCCAAGATATAGATATGATCAATTAATGAGACTTGGATGGAAAATATTTTTACCATTATCATTAACATGGGTAGTTCTAACAGCTAGCTATTTGTTCTACTTCAACTTATTACCAGTCAATTAATTATGAAAATTTCAAGAATATTTAAAACAATTTTTTTATTAGATTTTTTAGGTGGCCTAAACATTGCTATCAAAGAAATATTTAAATCAAAAAAAACAATAAATTATCCTTTTGAAAAAGGAAAAATAAGCCCAAGATTTAGAGGTGAGCATGCCTTAAGAAGATATCCTAACGGTGAAGAAAGATGTATCGCATGTAAATTATGTGAAGCTGTGTGTCCTGCTCAAGCAATTACAATTGAATCCTCTGAAAGAGCTGACGGTAGTAGAAAAACTACAAGGTATGATATTGATATGATGAAGTGTATTTATTGTGGTCTTTGTGAAGAGTCTTGCCCGGTAGATGCCATTGTTCAAGGACCTAATTTTGAATTTTCAACAGAAACTAGAGAAGAACTTTATTACAATAAAGAAAAATTACTTGATAATGGAGATAGATGGGAAAATATTTTAGCAGCTAATATTAAAGCTGATAATTCTCACAGATAATTATGTTAGCACACGCAATATTTTTTTATACGTTTTCTTTTATAGCAATTGTTTCTGCTATAATGGTAACGGTATCCAAAAACACTGTTCATTCTGTTTTCTTTTTAATTTTAGACTTCATAAGTATTTCATGCCTATTTATAATGATTGGTGCTGAATTTTTAGGAATGATTATGTTAATTATTTATGTAGGCGCTGTTGCTGTTTTGTTTTTATTTGTAGTTATGATGCTAAATGTAGCCCAGCAAAAAAATCAGTGGTTTAGTGCAGAGAAAAGTTCAAAACACATTCCTATTGGACTAATAGTTAGTGTGATAATATTTTTTGAATTAATAATAGTAATTGGTGGATGGAAATATAAACCTGATCTTGTTTCAGCTATGTCTTTAACAATTGATAAAGATATAACTAATACTCATTCAATTGGATACGTTTTATATACAGACTATATTCATGTTTTTCAGTTAAGTGGAATGATTTTATTAGTTGCAATGATTGGTGCTATTGTCCTTACATTTAGGCAAAGATCAGGTGTTAAACGACAAAGTTATTTTAGTCAGATATCCCGTGAAAGATCTGATGGTGTTGAAATGATTGATGTCGAAAGTAACAGGGGGGTTAAATCTGATGATTGATATAGGACTTGGTCATTATCTTACATTAGCAGCAATAATTTTTACTATTGGCGTAGTTGGATTATTTTTAAATAGAAAAAACATCATAGTCATACTGATGAGTATTGAACTTATATTACTAGCTGTAAATATTAACTTAGTATCATTTT
>CALCPL010000130.1 GCA_937897125.1 uncultured Candidatus Pelagibacter sp.
TTATGTATTGTGTGGGTTGGGGGATGTACAAACTTGTTATTAATAAAGTAGTAGATAAAGATTTATTTACTTCAATCCTTGCAACTTTTGGAATTAGTATTTTAGCTCAACAGTTAATGAATTTTGCATTTGGTGCAGATGTGGTTGTGGCTCAATCAAACTTTGGAACAACAATGTTATTTAATGACATGGTTACGATTCCTAATGCTAAACTATTTTCAGGTGCTGTATGTGTGATATCTGCAATTATTCTTGTGGTTTATATGAGAAAATCAAAATTAGGTAGAGCAATTAGGGCAACGGCACAAAATGCTAGAGCTGCTAAAATTTTAGGGGTAGATACAGAGAAAGTTTATGCAGCAACATTTGGAATAAATGCAGCATTATGTGGAATAGCAGGAGCTTGTGTTGCTATCACTTTTACACTTCACCCTTATACAGGATTACCTTACACAGTTAGATCTTTTATGATTGTTATTATTGCAGGCTTAGGAAACTTACCAGCAGTTGCAATATCTGGAATGGGACTTGGTATATTTGAAGAATGGGCAGATTATTTACTAGGAACAGAATTTAGAATAGCAGCTGTGTTTTCATTATTAGTTATCATATTAGTTTACAGAAGATTTAAATTATCAAGAAAAAGAGAATATTTGAAATAATGACTAAAAATACATTTTTGTATGTAGGCTTAATAATTCTTGGTTTAGCTGGAGCATTCATATTCCCAGCTTACAAACTTCAGATGTCATTTCTTTATATTTTAATTGTGCTTGCAATGACTTGGGATGTCCAAGGTGGACAAATGGGCTACAATACATTTGGAAATATTTTATTCTTTGGTATTGGTATGTATGTTGCTTCAAGTACTCAAATAGCAATGTTTTTTTCACTAGCCGAATGGACAGACGCTGGAGGAGAAAAAACTTTTGTTCACACTATACCTCAATTTTTCCAAGGTTTTGGAGTAGGAATATTATTAGCAGGAATTATTCCAACAATAATTGCAGGAGTAATTGGTTATGGAATTTTAGGTTTAAGAGGACACTACTTTGCAATTTGTACACTAGCTTTAGGAATTGCAGCAGGTGAAATTGCAGGTGGAATTGAAATAATTGGTGCTGGTCAAGGTATGACAGTCCCAGTTTGGCCAAAAGGATTTGGAACTAACGCATCATCATCACAGTTTATGTACTATTTAAGTTTTGGTTTGGCGGTTGTAACTTTTATTACTTTAAAGTGGGCTTACAGCACAAGATTTGGATTAGTTTTAAATGCAATAAGAGATAACGAAGATAAGGCTGAAGCAATGGGTATTCATACTATGAGATATAAAATCATAGGTTGGATGGTATCAGCTTTTTTTGTTGGAATTGCTGGAGGATTAATGGGCCACATTAATGGTTATATTGAACCAAATGAAATTGCTTTTGCTGGACCTACATTTGGAGTGTTCATGGTGTTAATGGCAATTCTTGGAGGAAAAGGAACTTTATGGGGACCGCTTGTTGGTGCAGTTTTATTTCATTTATTTAAAGAAGGTTTTTGGACTTACTTCCTAGGCTGGCAATATGTAGCTCTTGGAGTTTTAATTATTGTAATCGTTGTTTATTTCCCAGAAGGCTTAATGGGGTGGTTAAGAGAAAAATATCCTGAAAGATTTGGAGAAGTAATTGATGAAGCAGACCGAAAGGCACAGGTAGAATTAAAATAATGGCAATACTAGATATATCCAATGTAAGTAAATCTTTTGGGGGTGTTAAAGCTAATGTTGATATTTCAATGTCAGTTGAACAAGGTTCAATAGTTGGATTAATCGGGCCAAATGGATCTGGCAAAACTACTCTATTTAATTCTATTGTAGGAACATATCCAATTGATAATGGTTCAATCAAATTTAATGCTACAGAAGTTTCTGAATTACCTGTACCTGTTATTGCTAAACTTGGATTGCTTAGAACTTTCCAGCAAACTCGAATTTATGGAAAATTAAACTGTATTCAGAATATGTTAATTAGTCATAAGCCAGAAAATGATGGAATATTGACAGTATTTCAAAAAATACCTTCAGATTTAACAGATAAAGCTGAGACATTATTAAAGTTTGTAGGGCTTCATCAAAAAAGAAAGCTTAGAGCGGGTGATCTTTCTTTTGGTCAGCAAAAATTATTAGAATTAGCAATGGCCTTAATGAATGAGCCTAAAATGCTTTTATTAGATGAACCAACAGCTGGGATAAACCCTACCTTAATTAATGGAATTATTGACCGTTTGATAAGTGTTAATAAGGACTATGGAATTACTTTGTTAGTTATAGAGCACAATATGAAAGTAATTATGAATTTAGCACAAAGAGTTTTTTGTTTAGCACATGGTCAAATGTTAGCAAATGGAACTCCAGATGAAATTAAAAATGATAAGCGTGTGCTAGACGCTTACTTGGGAGCACAATAATGTCAAATCAATATGATGTATTAGGAAAAGCACCAGGACCAGAAGATTTAAAAAAATTATCTCCAGATAATGATCATTTAACTATCAAAAAATTATCAGCTGGCTATGGTAAAATGGAAATTCTTCATGATTTTGATTTAAATGTAAGTAAAGCTCAATCACTATGTTTGATTGGACCGAATGGTGCAGGGAAATCTACAATACTTCATTCAATTTATGGGTTTACAAATATTTTTTCAGGACAAATTGAAATTGATGGGAAAGAAATTACCAGCTTAACTCCAGCTCAAAAACTTACATCATGTGGAATTGCTTATATACTTCAAGATAATTCTGTTTTCCCAGATATGACTGTTGAAGAAAATCTATTGATGGGTGGCTATTCCAAAGAAAATACTGACGAATCTTATCAAGAAGCTGAGAGAATTTTTGAAAAATATGAAAGATTAAGAAATAGAAGAAATCAACCTGCTAAAGTTTTATCAGGTGGAGAAAGAAGATTATTAGAAATTTCTAGAGCATTAGTTATGAAGCCATCAGTATTACTTGTTGATGAACCATCTATTGGATTAGAGCCAAGATATATCGATATGGTTTTTGAAATTTTAAGAGATCTTCAACAAACAGAAAAGAAAACTATTATTCTAGTTGAGCAAAATGCAAAAAAAGGATTAGAGTTTGCAGATATTGGTTATGTTTTAGTGTCAGGACAAACTGCTATTGCTGGCAAAGGGGATGATTTATTAAAAAATCCTGATGTTGGTAGATTATTCCTTGGAGGTTAATGATTAATAAAGCTGTCTCTTATACACATCTCCGAGCC
>CALCPL010000131.1 GCA_937897125.1 uncultured Candidatus Pelagibacter sp.
AGATTTACCTTTTGAATTAAAAACAATTATTTCACAAATTTGTCTTCCTTCTTCATTAATGATTTCTATTTTATCTTCTGGCAAAACTTCTATTATAGAGAGCCCACCACCTCTTACAAAATATCTTTCAACTCCAGGTGGTAACGTTCTTAAGCCAGGATTTCGTATATCGTTACTAGTATGCAGCATTGCCAGTATAAATTTAAATAATTTAACATTAACTTAATATAATCAAAGGCCATTGACTATAAATTTAATAAGTGAGAACATACTTACTTAAACATTAATATTAAGGAGAGAGAATATAATGAAAAAAGTAATATCATTAATATCTGCCTTGGTAATTTCAGCAGTAAGTTTTGCTGGAGTATCTAATGCAGCAGATAGTAAAAAACCTATCGTTATTCCAACTCATAACTGGTCAAGCCAAATTGTAATGGCTCACGTTATTGGTGGAATTTTCGAAAGTATGGGAAATAATGTAAAATATGTAAACACAGACTCACAAGCTGTTTATGAAGCAATTCGTATCGGTGATGTAAGTTTATCTCATGAAGTATGGGAATCTGCGTTTGGAAAATCATTTACTACAGCACTAGACAAAGGTGGTTTGGTTGACTGGGGAGATCATGAAGCTAGAACTCTTGAAGACATGGGTTATCCAAACTGGGTTGCTGAAAAAGGACTATGTCCTGGTCTTCCAGACTGGACTGCATTAAAAAATCCAGCTTGTGCTAAAAACTTTACAACACCTGATTCAGGTGGAAAAGGACGAATGTTAGAAGGTCCACAAAGTTGGCATGGAGATTTAATACCTCAAAGGGTTGATGCTTTAGGACTTGGAGATCTTTGGACTGTTAAATTTGCTGGAAGTGCAGATGCACTTTGGGCTGAACTTAAAGCAGCTGAAAAAGAAGGAAGAGGAACTATAATATTTAACTGGACACCAAACTTCACAGATGGTGCTGGTTTTACTTTTATAGATTTCCCTCCATATTCAGCAGGTTGTAGACCAGAAGACGGTGGTGATGGAAAATGTGGTTCGCCAGATGGTTATTTGAAAAAAGCTGTAACTGCAGACTTTCCAAAAACACATCCAGCAGCAGCAGCGGCATTTAAAAAAATGTCATTCTCTACAAGTCACATTGGTGCAATGGCTGCTTTAGTTGACCTTGACAAATTGACTCATGAAGATGCAGCTAAAAAATGGTTAGCTGATAATAAGAGTGTTTGGCAAGCTTTTACTAAATAAGGGTAACAGTTAATAAATTGAAATCTCTCCCAACAATGTTGGGGGGGATTTTTTTAAAGAATGTGCTTTCGCACAAATTCAAATTACGGACCTATTAATTAAATGATAAAGTTTTTTTTATATATATCTATCAGTCTATTAGTTTTTAATTCTTCTTTTGCAAAAAATATAGACATACAAGAGGATATTAAAATTGGTTTTGTATGTGAATTAGAAAAGAAAATACTCAAGAACTCAGAATATAATTATAAAACTTTTTTAGCAAAAGATTTAGATAATCAAAATTTAGATAAATTTGAAATCGATGCAAAACAACCAGAAAAACTTTTGATCAACGGGTTATCAATGTTCCTCTCACAAACTGAAAAATTTGAGGTAAAAGTTGTAAATAAAGACATAGTTTTATTCAAAGCTTTTGATGAAGGAAAAAATTACTCAGAATCAGGTATAATTAACAGAAAATCGGGTGAATTAGTTCACGAAATTACAATAGGTATAAAAAGTGATAATCTTGAAAAAAATATTTCTTTTTACCTATGTAGCTAAATTTAAAAAAATGAAAAAATATTTATTTTATATAGCTTTAAGTTTTTTAGTTGCAACATCAGTATCAGCTCGAAAGACAGGTTGTGAAGGAAACTGCAAAGATGGCTTTGGTAAATGGACTTACACTGACAAGACAACATACGAAGGCAATTGGATTGGCACACAAAAACAAGGACAAGGAGTTGAGATTTGGCCTAATGGATATATTTATAAAGGTGAGTTTAAAAATAGTGTGTGGAGTGGAAAGGGTATTTTGACCTTTCCAAACGGTGCAACTTATAATGGGGAATGGGCCAATGGGTTTATGAATGGAGAGGGAACATTTACATGGTCCGATGGAAAAGAAAAAAAAGGAATTTGGAAAAATGGCAAATTTCAAGAATAGATAAAAATGTTACAAAATATATATTTAAATAAACTAAAGAAGATATCTGAGCCAGTTAGACAATTTGGAGGTCTTATCATCTTAATAATTATTGTAATTTTTTCCTTTGCTATCTTAAATAATATTTTTGGTGAGGGTGAAGAACTAATTGCTAAAATGAAAAAAGAAGAAGAAAGAATTGCGGAGACAAGAAAGCAAAATGAACTGATTTCAAGTTTGCCATCAGGAATTTTAGTATTTTATGATGGAACTGATCATTATAAGTTGTCTTTAGAACAATATGAAAAAGTCTGCAACGCAACAAAGATTATTCCTCAGCGTGCAATTATGGGTGCCAATTTTTTGAATTTTAGAGCACATCATATTTATACTATTAATGGAAATAAAATTGATGAAACGTTTGTTAAATGGAATAAGGAAAATAATAAATGCTTTGCAGGTTTTACAGTTAGTGGAAATAATGTTGGGGTAGATGAAAAAATTACTGTTAAAGGAGAGGTTTTAAATTTTTTAAGTACTGGAATTGATACAAGAGTTTATTTTATTAAAAATTTTTAAGGAGAAAAACGATAAGTATAAATAATATAAAAAGTGTTTTTTATTTTTATTTCGTATAACTTATTAAAACATTATGACCGATACAGTAATCAAATGTGAATCTGTTTACAAAATTTTTGGAACAAATGCCAAAAAGATGCTTCAAGATGCAAATGGAAATGTAGACGCTAAAACATTTCAAGAAAACGGATGTATAGTGGGTGTGAATAATGCCTCTTTTGAGGTTTCAAAAGGTGAAATGTTAGTTGTGATGGGTTTATCAGGCTCAGGGAAATCAACATTGTTAAGATGTATTTCTAGATTAACAGATGCAACTGCTGGAAAAATTTTTATAGAAGGTCAAGATTTACTTTCATTAAGCAATAAAGAACTGATTGATCTCCGAAGAAATAAAATGGGTATGGTGTTTCAAAGCTTTGCCTTGCTTCCCCATAAAACAGTTGTGGAAAATATTGCCTTCCCACTTCAAATCAAAGGCATTAAAACTAAAGATAGTATCAATAAAGCAATGGAAATGGTTAAGCTTGTTGGTCTTGATGGTAGAGAAAATTATTTTCCAAGAGAACTTTCTGGTGGACAACAGCAAAGAGTAGGTATTGCTCGATCATTAGCGGTTGAACCTGATATTTGGTTTTTAGATGAACCATTTTCTGCATTAGATCCATTAATTAGAAAAGAGATGCAAGATGAATTTTTGAGACTTCAAGAAAAATTACAAAAAACAATTATGTTTATTACACACGATTTTGATGAAGCTTTAAAACTTGCTGACCGTATTGCAATAATGAAAGATGGTATAATTGAACAACTAGATACCCCAGCTAACATTGTGTTAAATCCAGCAACAGAATATGTAAAAAAATTTACTGAAGAAGTTCCTAGAGAGAAGGTTTTAAAAATAGAAGATGTGATGGAAAAACCAAATAATGAAAATTTAAGTGATTTAAAAGTTTTACGAAATGAAATAATTGAAAATGTTGCTGAAAAAATCTTAACTCAAGAAAAGTCAGTATCTGTAATTGATGAAAATAATCAAATTGTTGGCACCGTTCATCCATCAAAAATAATACACACAGTTTTTGGTGGAAAAAAAAATAATGATTAAAATATGGAATTATTAAAAAAATATCCAAAAGTATTTCAATGGTTATTCTTGTTAGTTGTTTTTTTTACTTTATGTTTTGCAATTGAAGTTCCAGAAAC
>CALCPL010000132.1 GCA_937897125.1 uncultured Candidatus Pelagibacter sp.
GAACTATTTATATTCGTTTGTATAAAATTATTTTATGCAAAAATATTCTATATTCAATTTGATCAAAAATGCTTTCTCTGGTCATCAAAATTGGGATTTAGCCTGGAAAGATCCCACTCCTAAAAAAGAGTATGATGTTGTCATAATTGGTGGTGGTGGGCATGGTTTAGCTACTGCATATTATTTGGCAAAAGAGCATAACATTACCAATGTCGCCATTATTGAAAAAGGATGGATAGGTGGTGGAAATGTGGGAAGAAATACCACAATCATTAGATCAAACTACATGCATGACGATAATGCTTTGTTCAGTGAATTTGGAATGGATTTGTGGAGAAAGATGAGCCAGGATTTAAATTACAACGTGATGTTTTCTCCAAGAGGAATTATTAACCTTGCCCACTCAGACGCTCAAATGAATGTTTTTGCAAGAAGAGGAAACTCAATGCGATTAAATGGTATCGATGCACTTTTATTAAATAGAGAAGAAGTGAAAGAAATTATTCCAATGGCTGACTTTTCAGACAATGTAAGATTTCCTATATTTGGTGGATTGATGCAACCAAGTGCTGGAACAGCAAGACATGATGCAGTTGCATGGGGTTATGCACGTCAAGCAGATTCAATGGGTGTAGATATTATTCAAAATTGTGAAGTAACAGGCTTTGATGTTGTGGGTGGAAAAATTCAAGGAGTTAGAACTTCACGAGGAGATATTAAAGTTAAGAAAATTGGACTGTGTGTTGCGGGAAGTACAAATATTTTAGCAGAAAAATTAAATATGACGATACCAGTTGAGACACATCTTTTACAGGCTTGTGTTTCAGAGCCAGTCAAACCTGTTTTAGATAGAGTTGTAACTTTTGGTGCAGGTCATTTTTATATAAGTCAGTCTGATAAAGGTGAGATGGTAATGGGAGGAGATTTAGATGGCTATAATAGTTACGCACAAAGAGGAAACCTTCCTACACTTCAACATGTTTTAACTGAAGGGATTGCAATGATGCCGTTTCTTAGCAAACTAAAAATGCTTAGAACATGGGGTGGGATAATGGACATGTCTATGGATGGTTCACCTATAATAGATAAAACTCATATTGAAGGATTATACTTAAACTGTGGATGGTGTTATGGTGGATTTAAAGCAACACCCGCATCGGGATGGACATTCGCACATACAATTGCACAAGATAGAGTTCATAAATTAAATGCTGGATATAGTTTGAGTAGATTTAATACAGGTCACTTACTAGATGAAAAAGGACTTGGAACTAAAACATGGATTTCATAAATGCTTCATATTAAATGTCCTCACTGTGGGATGAGATCTCAAAATGAATTTTCATACGGTGGTGATGCAACCGTTAAAAGACCAGAACTTAATAAAGAAGTTTCAGACAAAGATTGGGATAATTTTGTCTATAATAGAAAAAGCTTAAGAGGAAAACATAAAGAGTTATGGCAACATATATCAGGATGCAGACAGTGGATTAAAGTAGAAAGAGACACTGCAACTCACGAAATATTTAAAACTGTTAAAGCCAGCGAAGATATTTAATATGACCCAAAATTATAGACTAGATAATGTTGGATTAATAAATAGAGATAAAAAAATCTCATTTAAATTTAATGGTGTAACTTACTTTGGTTATGAGGGTGATACCTTAGCATCAGCATTACTTGCTAATGGAGTTCATTTAATAGGAAGAAGCTTCAAATATCATAGACCCAGAGGGTTTTTTGGTGCAGGAGTAGATGAACCATACGCAATTGTTCAATTATACAGAAATAATGAAACCGAACCGAATGTAAAAGCTACAGAGCAAGAGCTTTTTGAAGGCTTAGAAGCAACAAGTGTTAATTGTTGGCCAAGTGTTAATTTTGATATTGGTGCTATTAACAATTTATTAAAAGTATTTCTTCCAGCAGGATTTTATTACAAAACGTTTATGTGGCCAAAAAGTTTTTGGTACAAAGTTTATGAGCCATTTATAAGAAAAGCTGCAGGACTTGGAGTTGCATCAATTGAACATGATAAAGAAAGATACGAACACAAATATGAGTATTGTGATTTACTAATTGCAGGTTCAGGGCCTTCTGGTTTAGCAAGTGCATATGCAGCAGCTAAAAATGGAGCAAGAGTAATTTTAGCAGAAGACAAACCTAGATTTGGTGGAACTTTATTAACGAGTGAAGTTAATATTGGAAATCAAACAGGAAAAGAATGGGCAGAAAATATTATTTCTGAACTTAAAGAAATGCCTAATGTTATTGTTAAAAATAGATCTCAAGTATTTGGTTACTACGATCACAATATGTTAGTGATGTCAGAAAAATTAAGTGATCACTTACCTAAAACTAAAAAATATAATCCAAAACAAAGACTTTGGTATATTAGAGCTAAAGAAGTTTTAATCTCATCAGGATCAATTGAAAGACCTTTAGTATTTGGAAATAATGATACACCAGGTGTGATGCTGTCTTCTGCAGCAAAAGAATACCTAAAAGTTTATGGAGTGTTAGTTGGTAAAAAACCTTTGATATTTACTAATAATGATAGTGGATATGAAACAGCTATAGAGTTTAAAAAAAATGGTGTTGAGCCAATTATTTTAGATACAAGAAAAGAACCAAAGTCAGAGATAATAGATGAAGCAAAAAAATTAAATATTCAAATTAAATTTTCTTATGTAGTGGTTGCAGCTAAAGGATATAAAAAAGTTAAATCTGCTGAGGTTGCTAAAATTTCAGATGATAAAAAGGAATTAGGAACTTTAGAAAATATTAATTGTGATTGCATTTGTGTTTCAGGTTTTTGGACACCAACAATACATTTAGCTTCTCAATCAGGCAATAAAACAACTTTTAATAAAGACATAGATGCATTTGTACCCGGAGTATCAAAACAAAATGAAACAACTCTAGGTGCTGCAAATGGTACTTTTACATTAGAAGAAACTTTAAAAAAATCATTTGAAAGTGGCTATGAGCTTTCAAAAAAAATTACTAATAATGATAAGAAAACATCATCACCAACGGTTATGGAAAAAAAATCAACTACGCATGATAAGTTTTGGTGCGTACCTTTACCCAAAGGTAAAACATATAAAAGATTTTTAGATTTTCAAAACGATGTAGCTGTTTCTGATGTAGAAATTGCACTAAAAGAGGGTTATCGATCTATAGAACACGTAAAAAGATATACGACACTAGGAATGGCCACAGACCAAGGAAAAACAAGTAATCTCAACGGTTTGCAACTAGTTTCAAACATAGAAAATAAAATAGTACCAGAAGTAGGTCATACAACTTTTAGACCTCCATATACGCCAGTTACTATTGGTGCAATTGTTGGAAGAGAAATTGGCAAACACTCTAAACCAACAAGAAAATCACCGTTGCACACTTGGCATGAAAAAAATAATGCAGTGTTTGTAGATGCAGGTGCTTGGTTGAGACCAAGATATTACAAAATTGGAGAAGAAAATTTATTTGAAGGTTCAAAAAGAGAAGCTAAAAATGTTAGAACAAATGTGGGTGTA
>CALCPL010000133.1 GCA_937897125.1 uncultured Candidatus Pelagibacter sp.
AATCAATACTTTTAGCATCTATAACAATCAACTTTAGGTCTGCATTTTCTGCCTTATCAAGCGCTAATTTTATTCCTTTTTTTTCTATTTCATTTTTAGAATCTCTAATTCCTGCAGTATCCGAAATCACAACTGGATAGCCATTAATGTTTAAGTGCGTCTCGATTACGTCTCTTGTTGTTCCGGCTATTTCTGAAACGATTGCTGCATCACGATTTGAAAGGTGATTTAGTAAACTAGATTTTCCAGCATTGGTTGGTCCTATGATTGCAATCTTAAAACCTTCTCTAATTCTTTCACCAACTTTCTGATCATCTAAAATTTTTTTTATATTTAAAATTACCTCATTGGAAATTTCTTTAATATTTTTTAAAATATTTTCAGATAGATCTTCATCTGGAAAATCTATTTTTGCTTCAACGTGTGATAAAATTTTTAAAAGTTTTTCTCTTAAGCTATTAAATTTATCTGCAGATTTTCCATTCATAATTTTTATTGCTTGTTGTCTTTGGATTTCAGTTTCTGCTGAAATTAAATCTGCAATACTTTCTGCTTTCAGTAAATTTATTTTTCCATTTTGAAATGCCAATTTAGTAAACTCACCCGGCTCGGCTAGTCTACAATTCTCTACTTCTGAGATGGAGGCGTGTAGAGCATCAATTACTGCTTTGCTTCCATGTATATGTAATTCGGCCATATCCTCACCAGTGTAGCTCTCAGGGCTAGGAAACCACAGTATTATGCCTTCATCAATAAGCTCAGAAGTGTTGATTTTATTGATTTTTCTTAATGTCGCAACTCTTGGTTCTGGAATTGTTGTTTTTGTTAACAGTTCAATTACCTTTTTAGTATCTTCTCCTGAAACTCTAATAATTGCTATTCCAGAAATTCCAGGTCCAGTCGATAAAGCATAAATTGTCATAACAATATTATAGCTTCTATTTTGAGGTTCTGTAAAACTTTAAATTAATAGGTGAGGGTGTAACAGTGTTAAGCTGGTTTATTCATTGAGCTAAAGAAATCTGCATTACTTTTTGTTTCTTTAAGTTTTGAATTAATAAATTCAATAGCATCCATTGTTCCCATTGGACTAATAATTCTTCTTAGCACATTCATTTTTGAAAGGTCGTCTTTATCAAAAAGTAATTCTTCTCTCCTTGTCCCAGATTTAGTTATATCAATTGCTGGATAAATTCTTCTTTCTGCAATTTTTCTATCTAGAACTGTTTCACTATTTCCAGTTCCTTTAAATTCTTCAAAAATAACTTCATCCATTCTTGATCCAGTATCAATCAAAGCTGTTGAGATGATTGTTAAAGATCCACCTTCTTCAATATTTCTTGCAGCACCAAAAAATCTTTTTGGTCTTTGAAGTGCATTCGCGTCAACTCCACCTGTTAATACTTTTCCAGAACTTGGTATCACAGCATTATAAGCTCTACCCAATCTTGTGATTGAGTCTAATAAAATTACTACGTCTTTTTTATGCTCGGTTAATCTTTTTGCTTTTTCGATTACCATTTCAGCAACCGCAACATGTCTTGAGGCAGGTTCATCGAAAGTAGAGCTGATAACCTCTCCTTTAACTGTTCTTTTCATATCAGTTACTTCTTCTGGTCTTTCATCAATAAGTAAAACCATCAAATAACTTTCTGGATAGTTTTTAGCAATTGAGTTAGCGATGCTTTGTAAGATCATTGTCTTACCGGCTTTAGGAGGTGAGATAATTATTGATCTTTGACCTTTTCCAATTGGACTTACAAGATCAATTAATCTTGGAGTTAAATCTGGTTTTTTTTCAATCTTGGTTGTCTCAACTTCCATCACCATTTGTTTATTTGGGTAGAGTGGAGTTAAATTATCAAACGCAATTTTGTGACGAGCTTTTTCTGGTTCTTCAAAATTTATTTTTTCTACTTGTAATAAAGCAAAATATCTTTCCCCTTCTTTGGGTGCTCTAACAGGACCCTCGACCGTGTCTCCTGTTCTTAAACCAAATTTTCTAATCTGACTTGGACTAACATAGATATCGTCTGGTCCAGCTAAATAGTTTGATTCCATTGCTCTTAAAAAACCAAATCCATCTTGTAATAATTGTAAAACTCCAGCTCCAGTTATCTCTTCTTTTTCTGCAACTTTTTTTAATATAGCAAATAAAATTTCTTGCTTTCTAAGTGTGCTAGCATTTTCAATACCAAGCTCTTCTGCTTGTGTAATTAATTGTTCAGATGATTTTAATTTAAGTTCTTGTATATTCATGAGAGGGGAGGGTTAAAATTTTTGTAAGGTAGGATAAATATATATACTCTTTAAACTATTACAAGCTTAGATGGGCTTAAAAACAACAATAAAAACAATCAAAATAAGCAATATTGTTGGTACTTCATTGATTATTCTAAAAAACTTAGAAGATTTAGTATTTTGATCCAAATTAAAATCACTAAGAAGTTTGGATAAATAGAAATGATATAAGGTTAATAAAATCACTAACAACAATTTTAGTTTAATCCAAGTTGCAGAAAGAACTTCGAAGCCTAAAGAAGAAATTAAAATTAATCCGAACACCCAAGTTAAAATCATTGCTGGTGTCATGATGTAAAAATATAATTTTCTTTCCATTGTTTTAAATACTGAAGAAATGTTTTTATCTTTTAAATTTTCTACGTGGTATACGAAAATCCTAGGTAAATATAAAAGTCCTGCCATCCATGAGATTACCGCTATTAAATGTAGGCTCTTAAATAATAAATAACTATTCATAATTTAAACAGGGACATTTTTTAAAATTAGATGGACACTGTATCTTTGGTGGATAAAGATTCTCATTAATCTTATATTCATTTTTTTTAATTATTAATTCCGACATTGCTTTAATAAAATCTTCATTAATTCCAAGTGCTGGAACTCTTGTATAATTTTTACATCCATTAGCATCTGCTATTTCTTTATATTCTATATCAAGCTCAACGAGAGTTTCTGAGCTGTCTCTTATACACATCTGACGCTGCCGACGAATAGAGAGGTGTAGAT
>CALCPL010000134.1 GCA_937897125.1 uncultured Candidatus Pelagibacter sp.
GGCTCGGAGATGTGTATAAGAGACAGCAATACCATTTTACTTTAGTATTTATAACTTAACTTTTGTTAATGCTTTCTTCGAGTCAATTTCTGGATTCACTTCAACAGGTTTTACTATTTTTGATAATATAAATCACATTGATCAAGGTTTAATATTATGGAGATCTGCATCTCAATGGATAGGCGGTCTTTATTTTTTATTTTCGACAATATTATTAATTGATATTTTTGATCATAGCTTTAAAAAATCTTTAACTAATTTTTTATCTTTTAATAAATCTGAAACTTTCAAACAAGCATTAAAGATATTCTTATTTTATTCATTAATCACAATTTCAATTTTTATAATATTAAGTTTTTTTGATATTAGGTTGTTTAATTCTCTAAATCTAGCTATGACCATAATTTCATCAGGTGGTTTTTTACCATCAAATAATTTGTCTAATATCTTGATTGATAATTCTCAAATAATAATTACGTCAATTTTATTATTATCTTCGTTTTTTAGTATTTTTTTGATTTACAATTTAATCTTCACAAAAAATCATAACCTTAATTTTTTTAATGAAGATATTCATTTATTATTTTATTTCTTATTTTTATTGATTATTTTTTTTGTGTTTTTAAATTTTGAAAATAATTTTAGTGAATTATTTTTATCCTTAACTAGCAGTATATCTAATGTTGGATTTTCTCTAAATAATTCACCTAATAATTTATCTTTTGTTTTTTTAATACTAGTTATTATTGGTGGTTCTTTTTTTTCTACAAGTTCTGGTATTAGGTTTTTAAAAATTTATTCTTTATTTAAATATTCAATTAACGAAATTCTTTCTTACAGTAGACCTAAAAATATTTACATAAACAAACATTTGTTTTCAAAAGATTCATTTAAAATAGATGAAATTTATAAATATTTTCTATCTGTAATAGTTTTTATAATTTCTTTATTAATCTTAACTTTTTTATTAACTCTAAGTGGAATTGATTTTGAAAGCTCTTTTAAACTCTCAATTTTAACAATAATGAATACTGTAAACTCTTCAATGTTTGGTTTAAGTGATTTTAGCTTTTATGACCTACATTTTATGACCAAATATTATCTAATTTTCTTTATGATTGTTGGTAGACTTGAGCTTCTAACTTTATTAATTATTTGTAAAAAATTTCTTTTTAAAAATTAAATTCGTACTATAAATACACTTGTATTAATTTGCGCTCTTAGCTCAGCTGGATAGAGCATCGGTTTTCTAAACCGAGGGTCGGTGGTTCGAGTCCACCAGAGCGCACCATTACTAGATATAACATCCAGCTTTTAATGCGACACTACATGTAGGTAGAATGCTTCTAATAAAGCCAATTTTACTTTGATCATCTTTATAAAATGATAAACACTTAACTTAATTCAAATCATTTTGAATTATTTGTTAACAAATAAATAAATAAAACAGAGGAATAAAATATGTTTAAATACGTAAAACAATTAACTTCTCTAGTTGCTATGGTTGCAGTTCTGTTTGCTTTTACAACAGAAACAATGGCCGCTAAGAAGTCAAAAACTCTTAAGAACACTCAGAAAAAAGGTTTTGTAAGATGTGGTGTATCTCAAGGTCTACCAGGATTTTCAAATGCTGACGCTGCTGGAAATTGGACTGGTGTTGACGTTGATGTATGTAGAGCAGTTGCTGCTGCAGTATTAGGTGATGCGAACAAAGTTAAGTTCACTCCACTAAGTGCTAAAGAAAGATTTACAGCTCTAACTTCTGGTGAGATTGATATCTTATCAAGAAACACAACTTGGACACTTTCTAGAGATGCTGACATTGGTTTAACATTCGTTGGAGTTAACTTCTACGATGGCCAAGGTTTCATGGTAAGAAAAGACTCAGGAATTACTTCTACGAGCCAATTCAAAAATGGAATTTCAGCATGTACTAACATTGGAACTACGACTGAACTAAACATGAGAGACTTCTTTAATTCAAAAGGAATTTCTTATGAGCCAGTTGCTTTCGAAAAAGCTGATGAAGTTGTTGCAGCTTATGACTCAGGCAGATGTGATACTTACACAACTGATAAATCTGGTCTAGCAGCACAAAGAACAAAAATGACTAACCCTGATGACCACGTAGTGTTACCAGAGACTATTTCTAAAGAGCCTCTAGGACCAGTAGTACGTCAAGGTGATGCAGTTTGGGAAGACATCGTAAGATGGTCACTAAACGTAATGATCGAAGCTGAAGAGTACGGTATTAACTCTGCAAACGCTGACATGATGAAAACTTCTGAAAACCCACAAATTAAAAGACTTGTTGGTTCTGAAGGTGAATTAGGTGCAGCATTTGGTTTAGATAACGATTGGAGCTTAAGAATTATCAAACAAGTTGGTAATTACGGAGAAAGCTACAAGAGAAATATCGCTGATACTGGTATTTTACCTGACAGAGGTCCAAACCAAATTTGGACTAAAGGTGGATTACTATACGTACCACCAGCAAGATAATTATTATCTAACAAATCATAAAAAGGGCTAGATTTATCTAGCCCTTTTTTTATAATACTCATCAAATGAAATTAAAAAAATTCTTACCTCAACTATTAACGTTATTATTTATCGTTTTAATATTTGGTTTCTTTACCATGAATGCACAAGAGAACATGGATACAAGAGGCATTGAATTTGGTTTTGGTTTTTTAACTCAAGAAGCTTCATTTGATATACAATTTTCTTTAATTGATTATGATGGTTCAGACTCTTATGCTAGAGCATATCTTGTTGGATTGTTAAACACTCTACTCGTTGCTTTTATAGGAATTATTCTAGCTACACTATTAGGTCTTATTGTTGGTGTTGCTAGATTATCACCTAATTATTTGATTAGAAAAACTGCCTCTTTTTACATAGAATTTTTTAGAAATGTTCCATTGTTATTACAGATTTTCTTTTGGTATTTTGCTGCTCTTAGAGCACTGCCAATGCCTCAGGATGCTACAATGATATTGGGATCATCTTTTATGACTATAAAAGGTTTTTTTACACCAGCACCAATTTGGACAAATTTTGATGTTTTTTTTACAACCTTAATTATTGCAATGATTTTAGTATTCTTTTTTGTAAAATTTGCAAAAAAAAAACAAGAACAAGAAGGTAAGCAGTTACCAGTTTTAATTATCTCATTAGCTATTTTTATAGGTCTGCCACTTTTAACATTTTTAGTAGGTGGAGTTGATTTATCTTTTAGCTTTCCAGAGCTAAGAAAAATGTCTCAATCTTCTTACACATTTGATGGTGGTATGGGTATACCACCAGAGCTAATTGCATTAACTTTAGCTTTAACACTCTATACTGCAACATTTATAGCAGAAAATGTTAGAGCAGGTATTCAAGGTATTGGTAAAGGGCAGAAAGAGGCTGCTGCATCAATTGGCTTAACACCAAGTCAAGTTTTGAAATTAGTAATTATGCCTCAAGCATTAAGAATAATTATACCTCCAACTACTAATCAATACTTAAATTTAACTAAAAATTCTTCTTTAGCTGCTGCAATTGCTTACCCAGATCTAGTTTTAGTTTTTGCGGGTACTGCAATGATGCAAACAGGAAAAGCAATTGAAATTGTTGGTATTACAATGGCCACATATTTAACCTGTCTCTTATACACATCTGACGCTGCCGACGAATAGAGAGGG
>CALCPL010000135.1 GCA_937897125.1 uncultured Candidatus Pelagibacter sp.
CGAGATTGCCTCTTGTCTCGTGGGCTCGGAGATGTGTATAAGAGACAGCCTCAGATACTTATCAAAATCATAATACAGGAGATGGTCATCCAGAGAAAATTGATAGGGTTACAGTAGTTATCGATAATTTCAAAAAATTGGATAATAAAGATTTAGTTTGGAAAAAACCTTCAAAATTTGACCGATCACTTTTAGAAATAACTCACAATTCTGATTATATAAATTTTGTAGAAAAATCTTTTCCTGAAAAAGGATTATCTTTTTTAGATGGAGATACAATTGTCTCCCCAGGAAGTAAGGATGCCACGTCAGATGCTGTGGGTTCAATCATTACAGCTATAGATGGTGTTCAAAATAAAAATTTTAACAATGCGTTTTGTGCTGTCAGACCTCCTGGACATCATGCAGAGAAAAATAAAGCTATGGGTTTTTGCATCTATAACAATGTGGCTGTTGGAGCCAATTATCTTATAAATAAATATAAACTTAAAAAAGTAGCAATTATTGATTTTGATGTTCATCATGGAAATGGTACTCAAGATATTTTTTATGATAATGAAAAAGTTCTATATATTTCTACTCATCAATACCCTTATTACCCAGGTTCAGGCACTAATGATGAAAAAGGAAAACATAACAATATATTAAATATTCCTTTGCCAGCAGGAACAACCTCCGAAGAATATTTAAATGCCTATGAATTTGTACTTAAGAAAATTAAAGAATTTAAACCTGAATTTATCTTACTTTCTGCTGGGTTTGATGCTCATAAAGACGATCCATTGGCACAACTTCAATTAGAGTCAAAAGATTTTTATAGTATTACCAAAAGAACACTCGAGCTATCAAAACAATATTGTGATGGAAAAGTAGTGTCAATTTTAGAAGGTGGATACGATCTATTAGCACTTCAAGAAAGCACTGAGATGCATGTAAAAGCTTTACTAGAATTTAATTGATAATTTCTCAATACGCATTAAAGAACTCACAATGAAACTTTATAAAATTCAAAAATCTGACATCGACAAAAAGGGACGTGGCCTTTATGCTGCAAAAGATATTAAAGAAGGTACTAGAATTGTTGATTATGTTGGTAAAGTTATCACCAAGAAACAAACTGAAGCGACTGAAAGGTTTGATAACGCAAAACCTATCTACTTATTTAACTTAAATAAGAAATATGACATGGATGGAGACGTGTCATGGAACCCTGCACGTTTAATAAATCACTCTTGCTCTAATAACTGTGATTATAACGGGACAGGTTTAAAATTATGGGTGATTGCTATAAAAGATATTAAAAAAGGTGAAGAGATAACAGCCGATTATGGCTTTGGCTACGATGAAGATTATAAACAATTCAAATGCAAGTGTAAGTCAAAAAATTGTTGTGGCTATATTGTTCGAGCAGAGTCTAGATGGAGAATTAATAAAAAATTTAGTATCGGCCAACAAAAAGCTAGTAAATAACTTTTTCTAAAAATAATCCCTCAGCAGGTGCTGGTGGTGCACAAAGAATTCTTTTTTTTGATTTAACAATAAATTCAAATTTTTTTAAATTCCATTTATTTTCAGCCAGGTATTTTAAACTACCTACCATTGATCGTACTTGTTGTTGTAAAAATGATTGTGATTTAAACTGTATTTCAATTTTTCCAGCATTTGATTTAATCAAAACAGATTTCATAGTTTTAATTGGACTTTTTGCATTACAGCTTGATGCTCTAAAAGTAGAAAAATCTTTAGTACCTAAAAGTTTTTTTGCCCCTTTTTTCATTAACTCAATATCTAATTTTTTGATTATGTGCCAACCTCTTTCTTTTTCAAGAGAAGGCTTACTTAATCTATTAAAAATTATATATTTATAAATTCTTTGTTTAGCAGAATGTCTTGCATGAAATTTTAGACTTCTTTTTTTAATTGCTAAAATAGAAATACCTTTATCATTTATAAAATGATTAATTGATTTTAATAACTTATCTAAATTTTGAATTTCTTTTTTGCAGTCAAAATGGGCTGACTGCTCTATTGCATGGACACCAGTGTCTGTTCTTCCAGATCCTATCAAGACCACTTTTTCTTTTAAAAGTTTTGATAATTTAGTTTGTATTTCTTTTTGAATTGATTTTCCTTTAGATTGTATTTGCCAACCAACAAAACTGGTTCCTATATATTCTATTAAAACTTGATATCTAAACATTCGTTAATCTTGACCCTTTAGTTATTTGAGAACCAAGAACAAATTCATTAATATTTTGAGGCTTTTTTCCTTGTCTTTGAATTTCAATAACTTTTATAGATTTTTGATCTCCACAGCTAATTTCCAAATCACTAGTCATTACTTCACCTACCTCACCACTTTTAGTGCCTAATTCTGCTTTTAAAATTTTGTATCTTTCGTCTTTAAAAATAAAAAAGGCCCCAGGACTTGGATATAATCCATTTATTTTTCCAATAATACTTTCTGCATTATCATTCCACTGAATTTCACCCTCCGACTTTTCAATTTTAGAAGCGTAGGTTGCGTTTGAGTCGTTTTGTTCTTTAAATGTTAATTTATCTTCAAATATATTGTCTACATTTTCTATGATTTTTTCTGAAGCTAAAATTGAGAGTTTATTTGATATAATTTCTGCATTATCACTCTCTTTAATTACTACTCTATAGTTATTGCAGACTGGACCAGTATCAAGTTTTTCTCCTATTTTCATAATACTAATTCCTGTTTCTTTATCTAAGTTCATAATAGACCTTTGAATAGGTGCTGCACCTCTCCACTTCGGTAGGAGGGAAGCGTGAACATTTATAAAACCCTTTTTGGCAAGATTTAAAAATTCTTTGGGTATTATTTGACCGTAGGCCACGACAATTACCAAATCTAGATCTAGTTGTTTTAAATATTCATATTCTTCTTTATTTTCTTTTAAAGTTCCTGGTGTTCTGCAATTTATATTCCAGTCTTCAGCTGCAGTTTGTATTAGTGACTTATTTATTTTTTGACCTCTTTGTGATTTTTTTGGTGGCTGTGTGTATACAGCAGGAATTATATAATTTTTTTCATATAAAGATTTTAAAATCGGTACAGCAAATAATGGTGTACCCATGAAGACAATTTTTTTTGTCATTTAAACAATTATTCTATTCGACTTAATTTTAGAAAGTTTTTTAATTATCATAGATTTTTTTAGTTTAGATAAATAATCTATAAATAAAACTCCTTCTAAGTGATCCATTTCATGCTGAATACAAGTTGCCAATAATCCAGCTGCTTTCAATAATTGTTTTTTTCCATTATAATCTAAATATTCAACTTCACATTCATTTGGTCTTTCTATTTCAGCAAATTGATCTGGAACAGACAAGCAGCCCTCTTCATATTTTGATGTTTCATTATTTTTATTTTTAATCACCGGATTAACAAAATATCTTGGTTCCTTTTTGTCTTCATCTCTACTTATATCCATCACTATAATTCTTTTTGGTACACCTATTTGAATTGCGGCAAGACCTATTCCGGGTGCTGCATACATAGTATCCAGCATATCATCCATAAGTCTTCTTTCTTCATCACCAACATTTTCAACTGGTTTAGAAATTTGTCTTAATAGTTTGTTTGGTTCTGTTAAAATTGGTTTAACTGACATAATGACTGATTATTTTAGTATAAATTTTAAACTTTTAAAGGAAGAACTTTAAAGAGTATTCTATTTCTTAGTGGATCCACATTTAGCTGATTAAGTGTGCTTATAATAAAGTATAACGTATCCTCATCAATATTGTTTAAGTTGTCCTGCCCTATAACCTCAACAATTCTAAGCAATGCAGCAGCCATATCACCACTGTTAACAAATATTTGAATATCAGATGGTATTTCTGAATCATTTATTTGGTATAAATCATCATATTTCTTCAAAATCTTGATGCCATCAGACTTAAAAGTCTCAACTAAAATTATATCTTTTTTAGAAAAAAAATATTTTTTATTTTTTTTAATCTTTTTTAAGAAATCATTTATATCTTTTGTGGGATCTTTTTTAGATTTTTCTAATTTTAAATAATTTATCAATTTTGATTGATGTAAAATCTTATTATTTAATTTAATATTTGCTTGTTCTATTTCTTCATCATCTAAATTATTTTGATAAAATGTAGTAAAATTTGAAGGGACTTTATCCTCTTCTATATCTGTCTCTTATACACATCTGACGCTGCCGACGAATAGAGAGGTG
>CALCPL010000136.1 GCA_937897125.1 uncultured Candidatus Pelagibacter sp.
CTCTATTCGTCGGCAGCGTCAGATGTGTATAAGAGACAGGAATAGCATATTTACTCTACCTTGCTTATGATATTTATAATTCAAGACCAAAAGACATAAACTCAACTAACATTACATCAAAAAGTTTTTTTTCTTTTTTTAAAGATGGTTTCTTAGTTGCAGGAACAAGTCCTAAAGCTTGGATGTTTTTTCCATTAATCTTTCCACAGTTTATTGACTTTAATGGAAATTATATTGTTCAATTTATAATTTTGATCACAACATATGTAGTTTTAGATTTTTTATCTTTAATTGCTTATGCTGTACTTGCCAGAAAGTTAATTGTTTGGATAAAAGCAAATCCAAAAGTTATAAATACAATTTCAGCGTGCGTGCTAATACTAATCGCTATTATAATAGCTTTTATTCAAAAATATTAAGTCGCAATCTTTAATACATACTTGTTTGTTTTTTAATTTCAGAGTTAAATAATTTTTTTAAATTTAAAACTAATAGAGGAAAATAAAAATGAAAATCAGAAATATACTAATTACTTTAGTTTCTGCAATTGCTCTTTTAATTTCAGCTTCAACTATATCTTTCGCGAAGGTAGTTGGAGATAAAATTATTTTAGGTGCAGCTGTTTCATTAACTGGAAAATATTCATCTAATGGTGTTCATACTCAAAACGGCTATAATTTAGCAGTTGAGAGAATTAACAGCATGGGTGGTGTTAAAGTTGGTGGAAAAACTTACAAGTTTGATATTATTTATTACGATGATGAGTCAAACTCTGGAAGAGCAGCACAACTTGCAGAAAGATTAATTCAACAAGATGGTGTTAAGTTTATGCTTGGGCCGTATAGCTCAGGACTTACAAAAGCTATGGCTCCTGTAACTGAAAAATATGAAGTTCCTATGGTTGAAGCAAACGGTGCGTCTAGATCGTTATTCACTAAAGGCTACAAATATTTATTTGCAGTACTTGCCCCAGCGAACTTATATCTTGATGTTGCAATTGACCTTGCAGTTGAAAAAAATGGTGGAAAACCAGTTAAGATTGCAATGGCATTTGAACAAGACGCTTTTTCACAAGATGTGAGATTGGGTATTGTTGAAGCTGCTAAAAGAACAGGTTCTAAAATCATTATAGATGACAAGTTACCAAAAGAGCTTAACGATATGGCTGCTACTTTATCTAAAGTAAAAGCTACTAATCCAGACGTTCTTGTGGTTTCAGGTCATACAAAAGGTGCTTTGACAGCTGTTAGACAAATCTCAGAGATGAAAGTTGATGTGAAAATGTTAGCAATGACTCACTGTGATGCTGCTAAATTATCTAAGCAACATGGTAAAGCTTCTGAGTATGCACTTTGTGCTTCTCAATGGCACAAGTCTCTATCTTATACAGATAACTTCTTTAAAGATGGTATGACTTATGATGCAGACTTTACTAAAGCATTTGGATATGCACCGCCATACCAAGCTGCTGAATCTTCTGCTGCTTTATTAGTTTTTAAAGATGCGTTCGAAAGAGCACAATCATTTGATACTAAAAAAGTTAGAGATGCTTTAGCTGCAACTGATATGCAAACTTTTTATGGAAACATAAAATTTGCTGCAGGTGGTCAAAACGTATCTAAGCCAATGGTACTTTTCCAAGTATCATGTAACGATGATGGTAGTAAGTGTGAAAACAAAGTTGTTGCTCCTACAAAATGGGCATCAGCTGAGTTGGTACACCCAATTCCATCTTGGTCAAAAAGATAATACCTAATATGTAAAATGCTCCCTAGTAATAGGGGGCATTTTTTTATAAACATCTAAAGAATTTATGGATTTCTTAATTTTTCAAGCACCGATCTTAATGGTTCAAGCATCAATGGACGGAATACTTCTTGGTATTTTGTTTGCATTAATTGCTTATGGAATGGCATTACAGTGGGGAGTAATGAATATAATAAATATTGCTCAAGGAGAATTAGTAATCATGGGTGGATACATTGCATACTTTATGTATCTATCAGGAATTCACCCAGCTTTTGGGGTAATTGTATCACCCATCATTATGTATTGTGTGGGTTGGGGGATGTACAAACTTGTTATTAATAAAGTAGTAGACAAAGATTTATTTACTTCAATACTTGCAACATTTGGAATTAGTATCTTAGCTCAACAGTTAATGAATTTTGCATTTGGTGCAGACGTAGTAGTCGCTCAGTCAAATTTTGGAACAACAATGTTGTTTAATAATTCAGTAACACTTCCTAATGCAAAAATATTTTCAGGAGCAGTTTGTGTGATATCTGCAATTATTCTTGTCATCTACATGAAGAAATCAAAACTAGGTAGAGCAATTAGAGCAACAGCTCAAAATGCAAGAGCAGCAAAAATTTTAGGTGTTGATACTGAGAAAGTTTATGCAGCAACCTTTGGTATTAATGCAGCATTATGTGGAATAGCAGGAGCATGTATTGCAATTACATTCACACTTCACCCTTACACAGGATTACCTTACACGGTTAGATCTTTCATGATTGTAATTATTGCAGGACTTGGAAATTTACCAGCTGTTGCAATATCTGGTATGGGTCTTGGAGTATTTGAGGAATGGGCAGATTATTTGCTTGGAACAGAATTTAGAATTGCAGCGGTATTCTCGTTACTAGTTATTATATTGGTTTATAGAAGGTTTAAATTAGCTCGAAAAAGAGAGTATTTAAAATAATGAATAAAAATACTTTATTATATGCTGGCTTAATAATCTTTGGGTTGGCTGGAGCATTCATATTTCCAGCTTATAAACTTCAGCTTTCATTTCTTTATATATTAATTGTTTTAGCTATGACTTGGGATGTTCAAGGTGGACAGATGGGTTACAACACATTTGGTAATATATTATTTTTTGGTGTTGGAATGTATGTTGCTTCAAGTACACAAATAGCAATGTTCTTTTCACTAGCAGAATGGACAGATGCAGGTGGAGAAAAAACTTTTGTTCACACTATTCCTCAATTTTTTCAAGGTTTTGGAGTTGGAATTTTATTAGCAGGAATTATTCCAACAATAATAGCTGGTGTAATTGGTTATGGGATTCTAGGTTTAAGAGGACACTACTTTGCAATTTGCACACTAGCTTTAGGAATTGCAGCAGGTGAACTTGCAGGTGGAATTGAGATTATTGGCGCAGGTCAAGGTATGACAGTTCCAGTTTGGCCAAAAGGATTTGGATCTAATGCATCATCATCTCAGTTTTTATATTATTTGTGTTTTGCTCTTGCAGTTGTAACTTTTATTACTTTAAAGTGGGCCTACAGCACAAGATTTGGTTTAGTTTTAAATGCAATAAGAGACAATGAAGATAAAGCTGAAGCAATGGGAATTCACACCATGAGATATAAAATTATTGGCTGGATGGTATCAGCATTCTTTGTTGGAATTGCTGGAGGATTAATGGGTCATATCAATGGTTACATTGAACCAACTGAGATTGCATTTGCTGGACCAACTTTTGGTGTGTTCATGGTTTTAATGGCAATCCTTGGTGGTAAAGGAACTTTATGGGGACCACTTGTTGGTGCAACTATATTTCACTTATTTAAAGAAGGTTTTTGGACTTACTTCTTGGGCTGGCAGTATGTTGCTCTTGGAGTTTTAATTATTGTAATCGTTGTTTATTTTCCTGAAGGTGTAATGGGATGGTTAAGAGAAAAGTATCCTGAAAGATTTGGCGAAGTTGTAGATGAAGCAGACTTAAAAGCACAGGTGGAATTAAAGTAATGGCTATATTAGACGTATCAAATGTAAGTAAATCTTTTGGTGGTGTTAAAGCTAATGTTGATATTTCAATGTCAGTTGAACAAGGTTCAATTGTTGGATTAATTGGTCCAAATGGATCGGGCAAAACTACTTTATTTAATTCAATTGTAGGAACCTATCCAATCGACAATGGTTCAATTAAATTTGATGGTACAGAAGTTTCAGAACTGCCAGTGCCTGTTGTTGCAAAGCTTGGACTACTTAGAACATTTCAGCAAACTAGAATTTATGGAAAATTAAACTGTATTCAAAATATGTTAATCAGTAACAAACCTGAGAATGATGGAATATTAACAGTATTTCAAAAGATACCTTCAGATATAACAGATAAAGCTGAGACATTATTGAAATTTGTAGGACTTCATCAAAAAAGAAAACTTAGAGCAGGAGATCTTTCTTTTGGGCAGCAAAAATTACTAGAACTTGCTATGGCACTAATGAATGAACCCAAAATGCTTTTATTAGATGAACCAACAGCTGGAATTAATCCAACATTAATTAATGGAATTATTGATCGTTTAATTAGTGTTAATAAAGACTATGGAATTACTTTGTTAGTTATAGAGCACAATATGAAAGTAATAATGAATTTAGCACAAAGAGTTTTTTGTTTAGCACACGGTCAAATGTTAGCAAACGGAACTCCAGATGAAATTAAAAATGATAAGCGTGTGCTAGACGCTTACTTGGGAGCACAATAATGTCAAATCAATATGATGTATTAGGTAAAGCACCAGGGCCAGAAGATTTACAAAAATTATCTCCAGATAATATTCACTTAACTATAAAAAAATTATCAGCTGGTTATGGTAAAATGGAAATACTTCATGATTTTAATTTAAATGTAAGTAAGGCCCAGTCACTATGTTTGATTGGACCAAATGGTGCAGGGAAATCTACAATACTTCATTCTATCTATGGATTTACAAATATTTTTTCAGGACAAATTGAAATTGATGGTAAAGAAATTACGCACTTAACTCCAGCTGAAAAACTTAGGTCATGTGGAATAGCATATATCTTACAAGATAACTCGGTATTTCCAGACATGACTGTAGAAGAAAATTTACTAATGGGTGGCTATGCTAAAGAAAACGCTGACGAATCTTATGAAGAAGCAGAAAGAATTTTCGAAAAATATGAACGATTAAGGAATAGAAGAAATCAACCTGCTAAGGTTTTATCAGGTGGCGAAAGAAGATTATTAGAAATATCAAGAGCACTAGTTATGAAACCTTCTGTGCTACTTGTTGATGAGCCTTCAATTGGATTAGAGCCAAGATATATTGATATGGTTTTTGAAATATTAAGAGATCTCCAACAAACAGAAAAGAAAACTATTATCCTAGTGGAACAAAATGCAAAAAAAGGATTAGAGTTTGCAGATATTGGTTATGTTTTGGTATCAGGACAAACTGCGATCGCTGGCAAAGGGGATGATTTATTAAAAAATCCTGATGTTGGCAGATTATTCCTTGGTGGTTAATGATTAATAAAGAGTTTTTCTTTAAAGGTTTTAAATCTATTTTAGCTCCAGATAGTCCTGCACTAGCATTAGGATGTTGTTTTATCGCCATAGGTGCACTTCTTAAAAACTTGGGTTTTAATATTCAGGAAAGTATTTTTTCAACGATGCTTACTTATGCATTGCCTGGATCATTGGTAATGGCTGAGTCGTTATTAGTTGGAGCGTCATTATTAAATATTTTTCTAGCTGTGTGGTTTGTTAATGCACGTCTTTATCCAATGGCTGTTTCTTTATTCCCATTAATGATGCATAAAAGCCAACCTAAGTGGAAATATTATTTTTCATGTCATTTTATTGCTGTGTCGGCATGGTTAATAATGAAGAGTAATTATAAAAGTATTGAAAAAAAACACAGAATTGATTTCTGGATTGGAATTGGTTGTGCAACCTGGACTACAGCAGTAATAGGCACTTTTATTGGTTTTTATGCTTCAGATTATTTAGATAAAAATATGATGATGGGCTTAGCAATTTTAAACCCAATTTATTTCTTATGTATGATGGTGGGTGCAATGAAGACCATTCAAATTACAGCTGCAGTAATTTTGGGTTTATTATTGGGACCAATATTTTATTTTCTATCACCTGAGTGGTCAATTTTACTTGGTGGTGTAGTTGGTGGAACTATTGCATATTTTATTGGAGAGTTAAATGTCAACTAGTGTAATTCTTGCAATTTTAGTTACATCATTAGCAACTTTTTCATCTAGATTATTGGGTGTAATTTCATCCAAAGGAATAAAAG
>CALCPL010000137.1 GCA_937897125.1 uncultured Candidatus Pelagibacter sp.
TTTTCTCTCCATCTCTTGATGATGAGCTAGATCTTCCATAACTAGATGGTTTTGATTTATCTCCAAAACTAGATTTTCCTTTATAACCAAAACTTTTTTTCTCTCCATCTCTTGATGATGAGCTAGATCTTCCATAACTAGATGGTTTTGACTTATCTCCAAAACTAGATTTTCCCTTGTAACCAAAACTTTTTTTCTCTCCGTCTCTTGATGATGAGCTAGATCTTCCATAGCTAGATTTTTTTTCGTCTCTGAATTTTCTTTTTTTATTGTATGGCGCTTTTCCTCTTTTGCCACCTCTTGAATCTCCTCTTGCTCCACGTGGTGCAGGTTTAAAATTCGGATCAATTAATTTACTAATTTCGTTCCACATCGACCTATCATCTGGTGTAAGAAAAGTTAAAGCAGAACCTTCTGTTCCTGCTCTAGCAGTTCTTCCAATTCTGTGAACGTAATCTTCTGGCACTTGTGGAAGGTCATAATTTATTACGTGCTGAATTAATGGAATATCTAAACCTCTTGCAGCAACATCTGTTGCAATTAATATTCTCTTAAGGCCTTTTCTAAATGAAGTAATTACACGATCTCTTTTACTTTGACGAAGATCTCCGTGAATAGCATCAGCTGAATGACCTTCTTCTTTAAGACGCTTAACCATTTTATCAGCACCTCTTTTAGTTTTAACAAAAACTAATATTGATCCTTTTCTTGCTATAAATTGGTCTACTAGTTGATCGTATTTATTTTCTTTAAAAACTTGAAGAGTTTCTTGTTTAATTTTTGCAATAGGTACTGATGTTGACCCTGTTGAAATTCTTTGAGGCTTATTTAGATATCTTTCAGAAATTCTAACAATATTCTGAGGTAATGTTGCTGAAAATAATAAGGTTTGATGATCTTTTGGAACAAATTTTAAAATTAATTCTATTTGAGGGGTAAAACCCATATCTAGCATTCTATCAGTTTCATCTAGTACCAAATATTTAGTAGCTGATAAATTTAAACTTTTTCTTTTTAAGTGATCGTTAATTCTTCCAGGGGTTCCAACAATTATTCTTGATCTATTACCTAGTTGTCTAAGTTGTTTTTGCATTGCCTCTCCACCAATAAGCAAAGCAGTTTTGATATTAATTTTATCGCTAATAATACTCTTTATTGCAGCCATTACTTGAGTTGCAAGTTCTCTAGTTGGACACATAACTAATGCAAATGCATTTTTATCTAATATTAATTTATTAACTAAAGGAACACTAAAAGCTAAAGTCTTTCCTGTTCCTGTTTGTGCTGTTCCTAAAATATCTTTTCCCTCTAAAGCAACAGGTATTGCCATAGCCTGAATTGGTGTTGGTTTCGTAAACTTCATTTTTTCCAATGAATTCTTTAGCGAATCTTCTATTTTTAGTAATTTAAAGTTTTCCATTTAGGTATTTAGATTTTTTAAAATTTAAGGAGATATGCTCTTAATCCTTTAATACGTCTAATTTATATAGCGATATCTATACGTTTTTTTAATAATCACAAGAAGCTAATTTTTTATTAAAATAGCTTTAATAAGAAAATAATGGGTTTTTTTAAGTTTTCAAATGACTCAATTAATGTATAAGAGCGTCAAATTATGAGTAACAATATTCGAAACATCACAATTATAGCTCACGTTGACCATGGTAAGACAACCATGATTGATAATCTAATGAAGCAAAGTGGTTCATTTAGAGAAAATGAAGTTGTGGATGAAAGATTGATGGACTCTGGTGAGTTGGAAAAAGAAAGAGGAATTACTATTCTAGCTAAACCTGCTTCTATTGATTGGCAAAACACGAGAGTTAATATTATTGATACACCAGGTCACAGAGATTTTGCAGCTGAAGTAGAGCGTGTTTTAAGTATGGCCGATGGTGCTTTATTATTAATTGATTCTGCAGAAGGTGTAATGCCACAAACAAAATTTGTACTAGCAAAAGCTCTTAAGCAAGGGTTAAAGCCGATTGTTGTAATTAACAAACTAGATAAAGCCGATCAAAGAGCTAATGAAGTTTTAGATGAAACATTTGACTTATTTGTAAGTTTAGATGCAAACGAGGAACAATTAGACTTTCCAGTTATGTACGCAAGTGGAAGATCTGGCTGGGCAGACAAAGAAGTGGATGGTCCAAGAGAAAATCTACACCCATTATTAGATTTAATTCTAGAACATGTTAAGCCAGCAGACCTTGATAAAACTAAACCTTTCGCAATGCTATCTACTTTATTATATGCAGATAGTTTCTTAGGTAGAAGTTTAGTTGGAAAAATATCTCAAGGGACAGCAAAAGCTAACCAACCTATTAAAGCAATAAATCTTAAAGGTGAAAAAGTTGACGAAGGTAGATTAACTAAAATTTTTAGATACGAAGGAACAAAGAAAGTGCCAATTGAAGTTGGTGAAGCAGGAGACATTGTTGTAATTGCAGGTTTAGAAAAAGCTAACGTAGCAGATACAATTTGTGATCTTGAAGTAAACGATCCACTTCCAGCAACTCCAATAGATCCTCCAACTATGTCTATTACTATAAGTGTAAATAGTTCACCTTTAGCTGGGACAGAAGGTAAAAAATTAACAAGTACTCAAATCAGAGATAGATTGGTTACTGAAGCACAAAACAATGTTGGAATTTCTTTTTCTCAAAATGCAAACGTAGATGCTTTTGTAATTAGTGGTCGTGGTGAGTTAATGCTTGAAATCTTACTAACACAAATGAGACGTGAAGGTTTTGAAATGACAGTAAGTCCTCCAAAAGTTTTATACCAAAAAGATGAGAGTGGAAACAGACTAGAACCAATTGAAGAGATTACTGTTGATGTAGATGAAGAGTTTTCATCAAAGATTATTGACTCAATGAATAGAAGAAAAGGTAAATTACTTGATCTTAAAGATACAGGAAAAGATAAAAAAAGATTAATCTTTCATGCACCAACAAGAGGCTTGATGGGTTACACAAGTAGATTTTTAACTTTAACAAAAGGTACTGGTGTAATTAATAGAATCTTCCATGGTTATGGAAAATTTGAAGGTGAGATGGATGGTAGAAAAAATGGTGCTTTAATTTCAATGGCAAACGGAAAAGCTGTTGCATTTGCAATATTTAACTTACAGGCGAGAGGTGAAATGTTTGTAACTCATAATGATCCTGTTTATGAAGGAATGATTGTTGGATTAGCCCCAAAAGCTGGTGATATGATTATTAACGTTATGAAGGGTAAACAGTTAACTAACATGAGAACTCAAGGAACTGACGAAAACGTTGTGCTAACTCCAGTAAGACAAATGTCAATTGCAGAACAATTAAGTATGTTAAATACTGATGAAGCTTTAGAAATTACCCCTAAATCTCTTAGATTGAGAAAAGCAATTCTTAATCCTAATGATAGAAAAAAGAACGAAAAATCGTCAACACCTCTTTAATTAAAAAACTTTCCAACAATAAATAAACTAAGAGCAACAGCTGGTCCAATTCCAAAAGCAAATAATAAAGTTCCAACTCCTACTGTACCACCCAAATACCAACCGATAGACATCACTGTAATTTCAAGAAAAGCTCTAACAATAGCAATCGGTAAATTTGTTTTTTTTTGTAAACCAACCATTAGTCCATCTCTTGGTCCAGCTCCTAAATTAGCCACTAGATAAATACCACCACCAAGCCCTACTGTGAGTACCGCTATAATGGCCAAAAGTATTTGATAAATATAATTTTCAGGTGTTGGCACAAATTTTATGCAGACATCAATCATCAAACCAATAATTATTGCATTTAAGATTGTTCCAATTCCAGGTTTTTGTTTTAAAGGTAACCACAACAGTAAAACAGCAATGCTTACAAATATAGTTATTATTCCAGTAGAAAAATCAACATTCAATGCAATACCTTGTGCAAGAACAGACCAAGGTGAGGCTCCAGCAAAAGAGACAATTAATAATCCCTCACCTAAACCAAATAAAGTTAATCCAAGACACAAAAAGAAGAAAGTTGAAATTTTTGGTTTAAGATTTAATGGTTTTTCAGAACTCCAATAAACTTTAGGAATATTTTTGATTTTCAAGAACATTTTTAATAAATTACTTCTTTTAAAATTAAAGTCTATTATTGTTAACACTTTATGAAAAAATTTTTTATACTAATTTTCTTTTTAACATATTCACTTAGCTCTAATGCCCACATGGCGCATTATAATAAATTTAATAAAATTGAAATGGAGATTTTAAAAGATGGTGAAGTTATTGGCTATAATTACTATTTTTTTAAAAAGGATGGAGATAAGACAACAGTCACAAATCAAATTAAGTTTACAGTAAAGTTATTTGGGGCAACAATTTTTGAAATTGAAGGATACGGAGAGGAAAAATATATTAAAGATAAATTGATTTCTTTTAATTCTAAAACACTTCAAAATGATAAAGAAAAATATGTAGATTTAGAATTTAATGAACAAACAGATAAATTTGATATTCAAGGTTCTTCCTATAGTGGTGTGGCATCAACAAAAAACGTAATTGGAAACTGGTGGAGCCACAAAATTTTACAAACTGATAGTCAAATTAGCCCAGTATCAGGTAGTATCAAAGAACAGGTAGTAACGTTTATCGGTAAAGAAAAAATTGAACTTTATGGTAAAACTTATGAGGTAGATCATTTTAAATTAACCTCAAAAGACATGTCTTTACCAAAAGATAAAAGACTTAATTTTGATATATGGTTTAATAAAAAAAATTCTTTAATTTTAAAAGTTACTTATTCTAGATTAGGAAATTGGGAATATAAGGTTAAAAAGTTTGAATAAAGCTATTTATTTATTTTATTAAAAAGATCTTGAGCACTTATCCATCCCGATTCTAATCTAGGTCCAACAAACCAATCCGCACAAACTCCAAGGTTTAAAGAAGAATTCCAATAACTTTTAATTCTTAAAGGTTTTGAGTTAGATGAATATTTCCAGCCATGATTTAATGAAAATAAGACTTTAGTTTTTTTTATACCTGTAAGCTTAAAAAACTTCTCAATCAAAGTTTTTGTGTTCAATTTATTATTGTCTCGATTTTTATTAATCTCTTTATTTGCCCATGAGTAAGTACTTTGTAGAGTCCAAAGATCATTTTTACTTTTAAAACGCATTTTACTATTTTCATTTCCAGCCCAGCCTAAAATTTTATCATTAAAAAAATAACTACTAACATTAAGTTTACTTTTTTTTGTAGTCATCATGACAGTTATATTTGCATCCATTTTAATTCTTTTATTTATAAATGAATGTTTAATATATTTTTTTGAAAGTTTTTTTAATTGAGGAAATGGACAGGTTAGTATCAATGATTTATATAATTTTTTTGATCCATCAGAAAAATATATTTCCCACACTTTATTTTTATTAAAAATTTTAATAACCTCACTATTAAAATTGCAGTTGATATCTTTTAATAGATATTTGCTGATTGCGTTGTTACCCTTTTTTCCAATTATCTTAATATGTTTTTTGTCTTCTTTCTTATCAGTATTTAAAAATAAATGTTTTCCTGGCCATTTTTTAACAATTTTTTCTGAAATTAAACTTTTTATAAATTTTTTAAATTCATCACTTTTTGGTGAAATATATTGAACACCATGATCAAAGCTTTCATTCTTGTTAAGCTTTTTATTAGATGATCTTCCTCCAATTCCTCTGGCCTTGTCATAAACATCTAGTGAAAATTTTTTACTAAGTGCTTTAGCAATTGTTGAGCCTGAAATACCAGACCCAATTATACAGAAATCCTTCATTTCCCAGCAACAACCATACCTTCTATCAACATTGTTGGTGCATTCGTTGAGTATTTAAACTCAAGATCGTCTGCCAGTGTTATGTTCTTAAATATATCTTTAAAATTTCCAGCTATTGTAATTTCACTAACGGGATATTTAAATATTCCATCCTCAACCATAAACCCATTAGCACCAACTGAATAATCTCCTGTAACTAGATTACTTCCATGTCCAATTGTTTCTGTAATATAAAGAGTTCTTGAGTTTAGTTTTAAAAGATTTTTATATGAGATAGAACCTTTTTCAAAATATAAATTACTTGTTCCACCACTTCTACCATTTGACT
>CALCPL010000138.1 GCA_937897125.1 uncultured Candidatus Pelagibacter sp.
ATACTATATATTGGTTTGTTTCAAATACTTGCTTTAATACCAGGTGTGAGTAGGGCGGGAATTACAATAACAGCTGCAAGGTTTTTTAGGTTTAATAGATTTGATTCGAGTAAAATTTCTTTTTTACTGGCTATACCTGCCATAGCTGGAGCAAGTGTACTTCAGTTAAAAAATGCTATTGGTCAAAGCTTTGAGTTTAACTACCTTATACTAATATCAATCACTCTTTCTTTTTTATTTTCTTATTTTACAGTTAAGTTTTTCTTAGACTACATAAACAAATTTTCTTTAAATGTTTTTGTAATTTACAGAATTATTATTTCAATAATTTTATTTATAATTATATATAATTAATTTTTTTTTAATATTGGTGCTAATTGTGAAAATAAAACACCAAATAAAATGAATAAACATCCAAACAAATTATTTATATCTAAAATTTGATCTAATAAAATCCAAGCAGCAATTGTTGCAAAAACACCCTCTAAAGAAAAAATTATTGCTGATGGAGCAGGGGATATATTTTTTTGTGCATATATTTGCAAAACAAATGCAAGGCCTCCAGATAAAACTCCAGCATATAAGATTTGAAATTTTTCTTTAAGAATATTAGACCAAATAAAGTCTTCAAAAATTAACCCTATAATTAATGATAAAGAGGCAACAATTAAAGTTTGAATTGCACCAATTGTTAATGGAAGATTGTAGTTTTCTATAATTTTACCAGTAAAGATAATGTGTGTGCTCCAGAAAAATGCACCCATTATTATAAGCGCATCACCAGTTCTAACCGTTGCACTGTAAAAATTAGTTAGCAAATAACCTCCCATCACACAAAGGAGAACTGAAGGCCAAATACTCCAGTGAATTGGCTTTTTATACATAAAAAAAATTATAAACGGGACCATTGGTACATAAAAAATAGTAAAGAAAGCAGCATTTGCAACATCTGTATAGAGTAAAGCCACTTGTTGAAGTGCTGATCCCAAGAATAAAGATAGGCCTATTAAAAGAGCTAAGTTGGTAAATTCTTTTTGATTTCTTTGGACTGATTTTGAGATATTTTTTCTTTCAAAAATAAAAGCTAAAGGGGCTACTACTAAAAAGCCTACAAAAAACCTAACCGCATTAAAAGTGAAAGGACCAATGTCGTCCATTCCAGTATCTTGAGCAATAAAAGTTGTTCCCCATATGAATGTACAAAGTAATGCACAAAATAATGATGAGGTTTTTGACATTAAAATTTATACAGCTAATTTATAAGCAAAATTTTTGCCTAAATTTTCTTTTAGATCATTATTAAATCTAGCTGCTTCAGCTCCATCAATTATTCTATGATCATATGATAATGAAAGCGGTAACATTGTTCTTGTTTCAAATTTTCCATTGAAAAAAATTTGTTTTTTTTGTGCTTTACCCACTCCTAGTATAGCAACTTCAGGATAATTTATTATTGGTGTAAAAAATGAACCTCCAATTCCTCCAAGGCTTGTAATGGTCATGGATCCTCCAAAGAATTCTTTCTTATCTATTTTTAAATTTCTACATTGGTCGCTTACTGTTTTCAATTCATTGCTAATATATGAAATACTTTTATTGTCAGCATTTCTAATTTTTGGCACCATCAAACCATGAGGAGTATCAACTGCAATTCCAACATGAAAATAATTTTTCATTGTTATTTTTCCATTTTCAATATCATCTATTGATGAGTTGAAACTAGGAAACTTTTTTAAAGATGCAACTAAAGCTTTAACAATAAAAGCTAAGGGAGTAATTTTTTTTCTTTCACCTGTGTACATATCAGTAAGTGAAGTTCTAAAATCTTCCATTTCAGTTATATCTGCTTCATCATGATTTG
>CALCPL010000139.1 GCA_937897125.1 uncultured Candidatus Pelagibacter sp.
TGCTATACGAGCCATTTTTTTGAGAATAAATTTAGCCTTTTATATAAGAAGATGTTCTAAAGTCAACGTCTTAAACCTTAAGAATTTCATTGATTTTATTGGTTATTTGATCAATTTCACCTGCACCATCGATTTCAGTGAAATTTGAATTTTTTGAATAGAAATCTAATACTGGTTTTGTAGAAGACATGTAAGTGTCATATCTAGAAATAACAATGTCAAGATTGTCATCTTTTCTTTTCTTTAAATACTCAACACCACATGGATGAAGCTCTATTTCTTCTTTATTGAAATACTCATTTAACGTCATATTACATTTTTCACAGGTCATTCTGCCCATAATACGCTTTTCAATGATGTCTCTTGAGACGTTTAAGAATATAGTGTGCCCTATTGTTTGTTTGAACTCTTTTAATATAACTTCCAAGTTGTTAGCTTGCTCAACATTTCTTGGATATCCGTCAAAAATAATTCTATCTCTATATTTTAAATTAATTAAAGATTGTCTCAACAAGGTATTAACAATTTCATCTGAAACAAATTTACCATTAGATATCAATTTTTCAATTTCAGCACCAAGATCTGTTTTAGATTTAACTTCATCTCTTAATAGGTTTCCTGTTGATAGCTGAAAGTAATTGTGTTTTTTGACTATAGATTGAGCTTGAGTCCCCTTGCCTGCACCTGGAGGACCAAAAAGAATTATATTCACTTAGTTATTTTCCGAATTTTGTTTTTTTAATTAATTGCTCATATTGAGAGCTCATCAATCTAGTTTGGATTTGTGTAACAGTATCAATTGCAACTACAACAACAATTAAAATAGAAGTTCCACCTAGGTAAAAAGGGATTGGATAATTAGCAATTAAAAATTCTGGCATTAAACAAACTATTGTTAAATACAGCGCACCTATTGTTGTTAGTTTTGTTACAATTTTATCAATATACGAAGCAGTGTTTTCACCTGGTCTAATCCCAGGAACAAAGCCACCATATTTTCTTAAATTATCAGCAGTCTCAGTTGGATTAAATGTTATCGATGTATAGAAAAAAGTAAAAAATATTATTCCAGAAGCATAAAGCAACATGTAAAGAGGTTGCCCCTGTGTAAAGTATGAACTTATGTTCAAGAATGCATCATTGTCTGAAAAACTAAAATTAGAAAAAGTTACAGGTAATAGCAATAAAGCAGATGCAAAAATAGCTGGTATAACACCAGCTTGGTTAATTTTTAAAGGTAAATGAGAAGATTCACCACCATACATTTTATTTCCCATTTGTCTTTTAGGATAGTTTATTAAAATTTTTCTTAATGCTCTTTCCATGAAAACAATGAACATTATTGTTGCAACTAATAATACAAAAATTCCAATAATCATAATTGTAGATACTGCACCAGTTCTACCAAGTTCAAATGTAGTAACTAAAGCACGTGGAATTTCAGCAACAATACCAGCAAAAATAATCAATGAAATACCATTACCAATACCTCTTTGAGTTATTTGTTCTCCAAGCCACATTAAAAACATTGTACCTGCAACAATGGTAGATACCGCTGTTACTGTAAAGAATAAACCTGG
Source organism: uncultured Candidatus Pelagibacter sp. (assembly GCA_937897125.1). Next base: position 1,581 of record CALCPL010000139.1, read on the forward strand.
ATTAATAACTAAGTCAGCAGAAGATTGTAAACCTACAGACAATCCATAACCCTGGATAGTTGCTAGAATAACCGTCCCATATCTTGTGATCTGAGTGATTTTTGCTCTTCCAGTTTCACCTTGTGCCTTTAAATTTTTAAAATAATCAGATACGCCAGTTAACAACTGAACTATAATTGAAGATGAAATATATGGCATGATTCCAAGTGCAAATATAGCCATTCTGCTAACAGCTCCGCCTGAAAAAACATTAAACATTCCAAGTAATCCTTTTTGATTACCGCTCATCATTGTTTGTAATTGCTCAGGATCAATACCTGGAATTGGCACAAAAGTACCAAATCTATAAACTGCTAGGATAAAAATTGTAAAGATTATTCGATTTTTAAGATCATTAGTTTGAGAAGATGCACTCATAATATCTTAATTATTTTTTCAATTGTATTGTGCCGCCTGCTTTTTCTAATTTAACTACAGCAGCTTTTGATATTAGATCAGCTTCAATGCTAACTTTATCTTTAATGTCACCTGTGCCTAGTATTTTTAATTTTTGAGAATTCTTATTAATTAATTTCAATTTAATAAGTAAAGCCATGTTTATTACATCGCTTGAATTAATTGTTTTTTCATCAATATATGATTGAATTTTTTCTAAATTCATTATTGCTATAACGGCTTGGTATCTCTTAATTGCATTAAAGCCTCTTTTAGGTAATCTTCTATATAAAGGCATTTGACCACCTTCAAAAGCTTTAATAGCAACACCAGATCTAGATTTTTGACCCTTAACTCCTCTTCCAGAAGTTTTACCTTTTCCAGAACCGATACCTCTACCAACTCTCATTTTTTTTTTATATAAAACTTTTCCTGTAGTATTTAATGTGCTCATTATCCTCTTTTTTCAATTACGTCAGAAATTTTTTTATTTCTAATTGTTGCTATATGTTTTGGTGAATTTTGTTTTGAAAGAGCCTTCATTGTAGCTCTTATCATGTTGTGAGGGTTTGATGTTCCCATTGATTTAGCAACTATATCCTTAATTCCTAAGACTTCACAAACTGCTCTCACTGGACCCCCAGCAATAATACCGGTTCCTTTTGGAGCTGATCTTAAAATAATCTTACCTGCTCCATCTTTACCGTAAACATCGTGGTGTATAGTTCTACCTTCTCTTAAAGGTATATGGATTAATTTTCTTCTAGCAGTTTCATTTGCTTTTTTAATTGCATCTGGAACTTGTTTAGCTTTAGCATGTGCTATACCAATTTTACCTGCTTGATTTCCAACAACAACTAGTGCTGAAAAACCAAATCTACGTCCACCTTTTACAACTTTAGTAATTCTATTAATGTGAACTAATTTTTCTAAAATTCCATCGTCAATTTTTTTTTTAAAGTCCATAATTAAAATTCCATTCCATTTTTACGTAACGTTTCAGCAAATGCCTTAACTCTACCGTGATATTTATAAACACCTCTATCAAAATAGATTTTTGTTATCTTTTTTTCTACTGCTTTTTTTGCTAATTTTTCAGCAACAATTTTAGAAATATCGGTCTTATTAACTTTACTCATAGCTTTAACATCTTTTTCAATAGAAGAAGAAGAAAGTAAGGTAATATTTTTAACATCATCAATGATTTGAGCAGATATATTTTTTAAAGACCTTGAAATACTTAGTCTAAATCTATCGGGAGAAGAGACGTTTTTAACTTTATTAGTTACTCTAAATTTTTTTCTTTGGATTGCATTTAATTTCATTATTTTTTCTTTCCTTCTTTTCTTAATATATACTGACCTTTTTCTCTAATACCCTTACCTTTATAAGGCTCTGGTTTTCTAAAAGATTTAATTTTTGAACAAACCATACCAACTTGTTGCTTGTCAGATCCACTAACTTTGACAGTCGTTTGTTTTTCAACAACAATTTTAATACCTTCTGGTATATCAAAATTTATATCATGACTATAACCAAGCTGTAGATTTAATTGTTTTTCTTTTAGCGCAGCTCTATAACCAACACCAACTAACTCTAATATTTTTTCATATCCAGTACTAGAACCAATAACAGCATTATTTATTAAACTTCTATTCATTCCCCATAGTCTTTTTGAATTTTGGTCAACTTTCTTTGGTTTGATTGATATCTCTTTTCCTTCAGTAATATCAACATTAAACATTTCTAAATCAACATTAAGAGATTTTTTCCCTAATGGTCCTTCAATATTAAGCACGTTACCAGATAGCACTGCTTTAACTTTTTCAGGAATTGAAATACTTATTTTACCAATTTTAGACATTAAAATACCTTACAGATTATTTCACCACCAACTTTTTGTTTTCTAGCATCAACATCAGTCATAACACCCTTTGGAGTAGAAACTATTGCAACACCGAGCCCACCATTAATTTTTGGTAAACTGTCAGCACTTGAAAAAATTCTTCTTCCTGGCTTTGACACTCTTTCAAATGTGCTAATAACTGGGTTTCCTGAATAATATTTAAGGTCTATAGATAAAACTGGTTTTTTATCTTCAGTATCAATTTTATATTCTTTAATAAAACCTTCATTTTTTAAAATATCTGCAATTTTTACTTTAAAGTTAGAAGAAGGCAGTGCAACTTTTTTGTGATTTCTCACTAAAGCATTCTTTATTCTTGCAATCATATCCCCTATTGGGTCACTTAAGCTCATATATTCCTTTCTACCAGCTCGACTTCGTCATGCCTGGAATTAATCCATGCAATCCTAAGTCCCTTAAAGCTATTCTTGATATTTTTAATTTTCTGTAAACACCATGTGGTCTTCCAGTAATTTGACATCTATTCATCACTCTATTTTTAGCTGAATTTCTAGGTAAATTAGATAATTTTTGTTGTGCTTTAAATCTTTCTTCAAGAGAAATTTTCTTATCCATGATAATTTTTTTTAAAGCTAATCTTTTTTTAAACAATCTATCTGAAAGTTTAATTCTTTTATCGTTTTTTTGAACTGCACTTACTTTAGCCATTTCTAATTGTCTCCTTTTTTAATAAATGGAAAATTTAATTTCTCTAGGAGCGCAAAACTATGATCTTTGTTTATAGCAGCAATTACAACTACAACATCAAGACCTCTAATTTTGTCTATTCTATCAAAATTAACTTCATGAAAAATTATATGTTCTTTAATTCCAAAAGTATAATTACCAAATTTATCAAAACCTTTGGGAGATAGACCTCTAAAATCTTTAATTCTTGGTAGCGCGATATTAACTAATCTATCAATAAACTCATACATTTTATTACCCCTTAGGGTAACTTTTAAACCTGCATTGGTACCTTTTCTTGTTTTAAAGTTAGCAACAGATTTCTTAAATTTTGTAACTGTAGGTTTTTGTCCAGTAATTTTTCCTAAATCTTCTTCAGTAGATTTCATAATTTTAGCATCAGCACCATCAAGACCTAGGCCCATATTAATAACAACTTTAACAAGTTTTGGTCCCTGAAAAGTATTCTTAAATCCTAATTGCTCTTTAAGGGCAGGTTGAATTTCTTTGTAATAAAGTTCTTTTAATCTTGGTGTCATTATTTTTTAGCCTCAGTTTTTTTAATTTTTTCTTTTAAATCAATAAGTGCAAGGTTTGAAATATGTATAAAACTTTCTTTGGAAATAATTCCACCTTTTTTTTCTTTTGTAGTTTTAACGTGTTTTTTCACAATATTAATTCCTTGAACTTTTGCTCTGTTGTTAGGTCTATCTATTTCAATAACCTCACCTTCTTTTTTTTTATCTCTTCCAGTTAATACTTTTACTTTAGAACCTTTTTTAATCATTTTATAATACCTCTGGAGCTAATGAAATTATTTTCATTTGACCTCTACTTCTTAGTTCTCTTGTAACAGGTCCAAAAATCCTAGTTCCAACCGGTTCACCTTTGTCATCAACTAAAACTGCTGCATTGTTATCAAATTTAACTTTTGAACCATCGTCTCTATGAATTCCATATTTAACACGAACTACAACTGCTTTGTGTACAGAGCCTTTTTTAACTTTACCCTTAGGTATCGCTTCTTTTACAGCAACGACGATTGTATCACCAATACTAGCATATCTACGTTTTGATCCACCAAGAACCTTAATACATTCAATTCTTTTTGCACCAGTGTTGTCTGCAACTAACATTTCAGTTTGTACCTGTATCATTTAGAACCATCCATTACTTGAAATTTTTTATTTTTTGAAAATGGTTTACATTCAATAATTGAAACCTTATCTCCAGTTTTAAATTTATTATTTTCATCATGTGCATTATATTTTTTTTGAACTTTAACCACTTTTTTTAGCACTGGATGTGAATATTTTCTCTCTACCGCTACAGTAATAGTTTTATTGGGCTTATCACTAGTAACTACTCCAGTTAATATTTTTTTAGGCATTTAATTTTCCTTTTAGTATAGTTTTTAACCTTGCAATTGTTTTTTTTGTTTGTCCAATTTTTGATGGGTCTTTAATTTCAGAATTAATTCTTTGAAATCTAAAATTAAATAAATCTTTTTTCAATTTATCTATGTTTTTTAAAACTTCGTCTTTAGATAATTTTTTAATTTCTTGTTTTTTCATATTATGCAAATCTTTTTATAAACTTAGTTTTAATAGGTAATTTAGCAGACGCTTTATAAAGAGCTTCTTTTGCAATTGCTTCTGAAACACCATCAATTTCAAACAAAATTCTACCAGGTTTAACTCTACATGCCCAATATTCAGGAGCACCTTTACCTTTACCCATTCTTACTTCAACAGGTTTTTTTGAAACTGGAATATTTGGAAAAATTCTAGTCCAAACACGTCCTTGTCTTTTCATGTGTCTAGTTAAAGCAACCCTAGCAGCTTCAATTTGTTTACCAATAATTCTTTCAGGAGCCATAGCTTTTAAAGCAAATGATCCATAATTAATCTTCGCAGCACGTGTGGCTGTTCCATGAATTCTGCCTTTGTGAGCTTTTCTATATTTTGTTCTTACTGGCTGTAACATAATTACTCTTTAACCTCTTTAGGTTTAACTTTATTTGTTTCCTGGCTAAATTCTCTTGCAAAAACTTCACCTTTGTAAATCCAAACTTTAATTCCAATAATTCCAAATGTTGTTAAAGCCTCTGCTTCATCGTAATCAATATCTGCTCTTAATGTATGAGAAGGAATACTGCCCTCTCTCAACCACTCTGTTCTTGCGATTTCGTTACCACCAAGTCTACCACTTATTGCAACCTTAATACCCTTGGCACCTAATCTCATACAAGACTGCATGGCTCTCTTCATTGCTCTTCTATATGATATTCTTTTTACTAGTTGTTGTGCAATATTTTCGGCTACTAAAAAAGCATTAGTTTCAGGTTTTTTAACTTCTTTAATATTTAAAGATACTTCATTGCTTGTAAATTTAGATAAATTGTTTTTAATTTTATCAATATCACTACCTTTTTTACCAATAACAAACCCTGGTCTTGAAGTGTAAATTGTAACAAAACATTTATTTGAAGTTCTCTCTATCATTACTTTTGATACACCAGAGTTAACTACATTTTTCTTGATATAGGCTCTAATTTTAAAATCTTCAATTAGATAGTTTCCAAAATCTTTCTTTTTAGCATACCAAACAGAGTCCCAACCTCTATTCACACCAAGTCTAAAACCTATCGGATTAACTTTTTGTCCCATGACTCTCCATTTGTTTTGCTTCTGATAATATAATTGTAATTGTTGAATATGGTTTTAAAATTGGTGCAGCTCTACCTTTTGCTCTAGGTCTAAATCTTTTCATAACAACTTTTTTTCCACAATAAGCTTCTTTAACAATTAACTTATCAATATCATATTGATTATTATTTTCAGCATTAGCAATAGCTGATGAAACAGTTTTTCTAATCTCTCTAGTTATTCTTTTTGCAGAAAATTGTAATTCTCTAATAGCAACATCAACTTTTTTTCCAACAATTGCCTTAAGAATTGGATTAAGTTTTCTTACACTAGATCTAATATTGTTATTCACTGATCTAACTGTATCTACTTTAATTCTATTAATTTTCTTTTTCTTATTCATAATTATTTCTTAGCTGTTGCTGGTTTTGCTTTTTTATCTGCAGGTGTGTGTCCAAAAAATGTTCTTGTTGGTGAAAACTCACCAAGTTTGTGCCCCACCATATCTTCAGAAATGGTAACGGGTATAAATTTTTTTCCATTATAAATCAAAAAACTAACACCAATAAATTCAGGAATTATAGTTGATTTTCTTGACCAAGTTTTAATTGGCATTTTTTTGGGGTCTAATTTTTGTTTTTCAACTTTTTTAATTAAGCTCTCTTCAACAAAAGGACCTTTCCATACTGATCTAGCCATTATTTTTTAGTATCCTTTCTTTTGTTTCTTCTTTTAACAATAAACTTATCTGTTCTTGCGTTTGTTCTTGTTTTTAATCCTTTTGCACCTTGGCCTGTCGGAGATACTGGATGTCTACCACCAGCACTCTTACCTTCACCACCACCGTGTGGGTGATCAACTGGATTCATCACAACTCCTCTTGTATGAGGTCTTCTACCTAACCATCTTGATCTTCCAGCTTTACCAATTTTAATATTTTTTTGATCAGGATTTGACAAGACACCGATTGTTGCCATACATCTTGAATCTATTCTTCTAACTTCACCAGAGGTCATTTTAACTAATGAATAATTACCATCTAAACCACTTATAGTAACAGAGGTACCAGCGGATCTAGCTATTTTTCCACCACCACCAGGTTGTAATTCAACGTTATGTACGTTTACACCGACTGGAATATCTCTTAACGGCATACAATTCCCAACTTTAATTTCTTTTGCAGAGCCATTTTCAACAACATCACCAACGTTAATTTTTTGAGGTGCTAAATAGTAAAAATGAGTTCCATCTTCAAACTTAATTAACATAATATAACATGATCTGTTTGGGTCATACTCGATACGCTCAACTGTACCAGGCACATCAAATTTTTTTCTATAAAAATCTACAAGTCTATACATCTTCTTATGCCCACCACCTGACATATTTCTAGAGGTAATATGACCATTGTTATTTCTTCCACGCATTGAATTTTTAGGTTCAACAAGCATTTTAAAAGGTTTACCTTTCCATAGACCCGTTCTATCAACAAGAACAGTTCCTCTAGTAGATTTTGTATATGGTTTAAATGTTTTTAATGCCATTATTTAAATTCCTGTTGTTAGATCGATACTTTGACCTTTTTTTAGAGTTATAATTGCCTTTTTATATCCTTGAATATTTACTTTTTTCCCTCGTTTAACAACTTTTCTGTTTTGCTTATTGATTATGTTAATTTTAATAACATTTACTTTAAAAATTTTTTCAATATTTTTTTTTAAATTAGTTTTGTTAGCTTCTCTCGGAACTTTAAATACAATTTTATTTTGCTCAGAAAGATTTGTTGTCTTTTCAGTTAGCATTGGTGATAAAATTTTATCGTATAAATGTATCTTATCCATTTTAAGAATATCTCTTTTCTAGTTCTTTTATTGAACTTTCAGTAAACACAACTTTTTTAAATTTAATAATATCAAAAGCGCTAAAGTGGTTTACATCAGTAACTTTGACATTTGGTATGTTTCTCATTGATTTTTCAACTTTATCTTTTGAAATCTTATCTAGAATTATTAATGAATGAGTTAAATCAAATTTTTTGATGATTGAGTGCATTTCTTTAGTTTTTTTAATTTCAGTAGCAAAATCACTAAAGATTAATAAATTATTAAGTTTATTTTTTTCAGTAATCAGTGATGCTACGCTTAATTTTTTCTCACTTTTGTTAAGTTTTCTTTTTTTATAAGCTAGTTGACCTTTTGGACCATGTGCTACACCACCACCAACAAATATAGGGGCTTTTCTACTCGCATGACGTGCTCCACCAGTTCCTTTTTGAGCATAAATCTTTGAAGTAGATCCAGCAATTTCATTCTGTTGTTTTGTTTTAGCGTGTCTACCTTTGTAGTTAGCATTAGTTTTATATCTGTCTCTTATACACATCTCCGAGCCCACGAGACAAGAGGCAATCT
>CALCPL010000140.1 GCA_937897125.1 uncultured Candidatus Pelagibacter sp.
CTATATCTAAGTCAGCATCACTCATTATAATATTTGGGTTTTTTCCACCTAATTCTAATGTAACAGGGCATAATTTTGGAGCAGCCTTCATTGCAATAATTTTTCCAACAGAAAACGATCCTGTAAAAGTAACCTTTCTAACTTTAGGATGATCAATTAAAGGTTCACCACACTCTTCTCCATAACCTGAAATGACATTTAAAACTCCAGGAGGAAGTTCTTGTTGTAATATTTCACATAAGAGTAAAGCACAAAGTGGTGCTTGCTCAGCAGTTTTTAACACTACAGTATTTCCCGCTACAATAGCTGGTGCAATTTTTGCAACAGTCAAAAATAAAGGAGCATTCCAAGGAATAATTGCACAAACAACTCCAATTGGATCTTTGGTTGTGTAATGAATTGTATTTGGAATATTTGGTGGGTAATTTTCACCTTTTATTTCTCCTGCAAGTCCAGCAAACATATGAGTTAATTCAATTGATGCTGCTGTCTCTGGTATGGCTTGAGTTCTAAGTGCGTTACCAGTATCTAAAGCTAATAGTGTTTCAATTTCATTTTTTCTATCCTCTAATTTTCTAGCAGCAGCCGTCATTATTTTACCACGTTCTCTCGCAGGTACTTTTTTCCATTTTTGAAATGCAGCTTCTGCTGAATCAACCGCTATATTTACATCAACCTTATTACACTGTGGAGCTTCACCAATATTTTCACCTGTACTTGGATTTAATACACTAATTTTAGCTTCAGCTTTAGCTGGTGACAATTTTCCATTGATTAAAATCTTATTAGATAATCTTTTTGCATTACCTAGCGCTAGTTCTAAATTATTTTTAAAATCATCACTCATTAATTGCTTATTTCACCTTTTCTTGTTTTTGCAGCTAACCATCCACCATCAATTTTTATCTCAGATCCATTTATAAAATCAGCATCATCGCTAGATAGAAAAACAGCTGCACCAGATATATCAGACGGTAAACCCCAACGTCCAACTATTGTTTCTTTTCCCCAAGCCTCTCCATTGGTAGGGTCTTCAGCAAATTTTTGATTGAAGGGTGTTGAAATTAGCCCAGGACAAATAGTATTAACATTGATATTTTTCCCAGTTAAATCGACCGCTAAGGCTCTCGTTAAACCAAGTATACCAGATTTTGCAGCAACATAGGCTACTCTATCAGGTCTACCCATGAAACTTGCAATAGATCCAAAATTAATAATTTTTCCTTTACCATTTTTTATCATGTGAGGAATAACAGACTTACAGCACAGATATGGTCCAGTTAAGTTTACCGATATCATGTCATCCCATTGCTGTTTTGTATGATCTAGAATATTGTTAATATGTCTTATACCAGCATTGTTAATAAGAATATCAATCTTACCAAATTTTTTAATAGCTGCATCAGCCATGTTATTTGCACTATCTTCTTCGGCAACATTTGTTTCTACAACAATTGCTTCACCATTATTGTCTTGAATTTTTTTAGAAATTTTTTCACCATTTTCAATGTCCATTTCAGCTATAACAATTTTTGCTCCCTCACTTGCTAATCTTAAACAAATCTCTGCACCAATTCCTTTTCCACCACCTGTGACTATTGCTATTCTATCTTTTAGTTTCATTGAAATCCTGTAGTAAAAATTTTTAATTTTATTTAGGTTATTACTTTTTAAAATTTTAATCAAAACAAATAATAAATATAAAATTTATTTTGGTATTATAATAAAACTAGTATACTAAACATACCATGGTAAACAAATTAGAAATAAATAAGGATCCATTAAACAATGCATTAAAATTAATTAGTGGAAAGTGGAAGATTAAGATTCTTGAAAAGTTAATTAATAAACCCATAAGATTTGGTAAACTCAAGAAAGATTTAGATACGATAACTTCTCAAATGTTGTCTAAACAATTAAAAGAAATGGAGAATGACACTCTAGTAAAAAGAAAGGTTATTAAATCAAACCCAATAACTGTTGAATATTCTTTAACACAATTTGGGAGCTCTAGCTTACCGATAATTAGATCTTTGATTAAATGGGGAAGTATTAATAAAAGAAAAATGTCACGTGTTATTGAAAAAGATCAAGAAAGAGCAATCGATTTATTGAATGATGAAATTAGATTTAAAAACTTACAAAGAAAAAACTTCTACGGATAAAATTATATTACTTATGAGGGCCAAGTTTTTTATTTTCACTCTGCCAAGCTTTAATTCCACCTTTTAAAATCGAAACCTTAGTAAAGCCTAAATCTTCAGAAAACGAATTAGCCAACATTGATGCTG
>CALCPL010000141.1 GCA_937897125.1 uncultured Candidatus Pelagibacter sp.
AGCGTCAGATGTGTATAAGAGACAGCAGTGAGATAAGTCATGATTTTTTCCCTCTTCAACAATTAATTGATAAATTTCTTTAGCATCTTTATTTTCTATATAAAGTTCAAATCCTAACTCACCAACATAAGATAATCTTTGGGCCCAAACTTTTTTTGAACCAAGCGTTATAAATTTACCATAACCAAATTTCAGTGTCTCATTACTAAAATCATCATTTGAGATTTTTGAAATTAAATTTCTACTTTTTGGTCCAAAAATTCCTAAACAAACTAGATCATCCGTAATATCTTTAAATTCTAAATTGAGTGATAAATGTTTTAAAATATGCGCTTTATCATGAGTTCTTGTTGCAGCTGAACTTATTATTCTAAAATGATTTTTATCGATGCAAATAACGGTTAAGTCTGTTTCAATTCCCCCTGCTTTATTTAACATTTGTGTGTAGGTTGATCTGCCTATTTCATTTTTAATATTAGCTGTGCATATTCTTTGTAATTCACTGTGCGCTTGCTCTCCTTTTATTTCATATTTAGAAAAGGGAGATAGTTCATACAAACCAACATTAGTAATTGTATTTTTTGTTTCAAATTCAATTGAGGGGTACCAGTTTTGATAATCAAAGCTATATTTGTATTCTGCTTTTTCATTATTTAATGCATACCACATAGGTCTTTCGTATTCACCCGATACACCAAAGCATGCTCCCTCTTTTTTTAATTCTTCATGATACGGTAATAGTCTTTGATTTCTTGAAGTGTTATGCTGTTTATAAGGCCAGTGCATTCCATATAAATCACCAAGTGTTTCCGTTACCCTTTCCATAATAAATTTTTTAGATGAATGAAATTTTTGAAATCTTTTAATATCAAGTGAAAATAAATCTTCATTCATATATCCATTAATCATCCATTCAGCAGTAACTCTGCCCGCACCCCCTGAACTTGCGATCCCAATACTATTAAATCCACAACAAGTAAAAAGATTATTCACTTCTGGAGTTTCTCCTAAAAGATATTGAGTATCTGGTGTAAAAGACTCAGGCCCTGAAAAAAACTTTCTAATACCAGCAGTTTCTAACATGGGTAATCTTTGAAATGATTTTTCCAAATAAGGTTCAAAGTGATCAAAATCATCTGGAAACTCTCCAAATGAAAAGTCTTCTGGAACAACTCCCTTGTCTTTAAAGGCAGGTTTTGCGTTAGGCTCAAATATTCCAACTAACATTTTCCCCGCATCTTCTTTTAAATAAAGACAGGAATTATAGTCTCTTAAAACGGGTAAGTTTTTAGGTAATTTATCTAATGGTTCTGTGATTATATAAAAGTGCTCATTTGGATATAATGGAATACTTACACCAATATCCTCTCCAATTTGTCTCGACCACATCCCAGTTGCAATTACAACGTATTCACAATCAATTTTGCCAAATTTCGTTTGAACACCAACAATTTTTTTGTCTTTAACTAATATTTTTTCAACAGGAGTTTTCTCAAATATCTGAGCCCCTTCCATCTTTGCAGCTTTAGCTAATACATTGGTAACCCCTATAGGGTCTGCCTGACCGTCTTCGGGCATATATACTCCACCTAAAATATCATCATCATTTATAACAGGATAGAGTTCTTTTATTCTTTGTTTGTTAACGCGCTCAACATTGACATCAAATAATTGTGCAGCTGTTGCCTGTCTTAATAATTCTTGTAATCTTTCAGGTGTACTTGCAACTGTGATTGCTCCATTTTGTTTTAATCCAGTTGATAATCCAGTTGTCTTTTCTAATTCTTTATAAAGGTTTAAGGAATATTTTCTAAGACGTGTAATAGTAGATGATGCTCCTAATTGGCCAACAAGTCCTGCTGCATGCCAAGTAGTTCCTGATGTTAACTGATCTCTTTCTAATAATATCGTATCTTTCCATCCATATTTTGCAAGATGGTAGGCAACAGAACAACCTGCAACACCCCCTCCAATAACGACTACTTTAGCTGATTTTGGTAATACGACTGACATTTATAATTTAATAATATTAACATTCTTAAACTCAAACAACTAAATTATTTAAATTGTAAATCATCCATTACAATATAAATAATAATGATGTTTTCAAAAAAGTATTACTCAATTATTTTTGTATTTTTTATTAGTCTAGGTATGTCTGTGTTTATGTCTGCTGTAATCACTATTGTTAACACTGGTCTTGAAGGAGATTTTCTTCATCGTTGGGGTACTGCTTGGCTATTTGCTTTTCCACTTGCTTTCTTAGCTGGTAATTTTTTTTCACCTATTTCAAGAAAACTTACAGATAAATTAACTAAGTCTTAATGTTCAGCTCTAAATTTTGAGTGACAAGATTTACAACTACTCCACATATATTTTCCAAGTGTTGCTTTCATATCTTCTGTTCCATCAACAGCAGAAGTTAACTCAATCATATTGCTTGAAGCTTTTGTCATTAATAAATTAAATTCATCTTTATTTTCCCAAATAGAAGGTAGTGCTTCTGTTTCAAATCCAGTTTTTGAATTTTCAGGGAAGAGATCTAGTAATCTTTTGTAATTATCACTCATTTCAATCATTAATATCTTTGCTTCATCCAAACTTCCGTTAGATGCAAGACTGTTAACTCTTTTTGCAGTTTTATAATTTTTACTAAAAATAGATTGTCTTTCTTTAATAATCTCTTCTACAGTTTGTTCAGAAAAAGCACTGAAGCTATAAAATAATATAAAGATAAAAAATAAAGTGTTTTTAATTAATGTCATAATATGTTTAATTTAAATATGTCTATATTTAACAACATATCAAAATATGGATTATTTACCAAATTAATCCATTGGCTAACTGCCGCGGGATTACTAATTCAAATACCTCTGGGATTTTATTTGGTAGATTTAGACTTTGATCAAACTAGGATTGATATAGAAAATTACCATATATTATTTGGATTAATCATATTTTATGTAACTCTAATAAGACTGACTTTTAAATTATTATCACCTGCACCAAATTTCAATGACAAAGCTTTTCCTGGTCAAAAAATTTTAGCAA
>CALCPL010000142.1 GCA_937897125.1 uncultured Candidatus Pelagibacter sp.
GAGATTGCCTCTTGTCTCGTGGGCTCGGAGATGTGTATAAGAGACAGATTTCATAGATTGTGAAAAATCTCAAACAGAGGCTCTCTTTAAGCAACTGAGCATCTACAAGCTTAGATCTAAAGTTGAAATTATGAATTTAAGCAATGAATTTGTAATTGCAGCATTTAGTCATGAAAAGTTTTTAAAATTTGAAGGTGCCAAGGATCAACCTGGAAACACAATAAAATATAGAGAGGACCCTATTTTATTAGACCCAAGAAATAAAGATCTGGGTGCAAGGCTTATTATTAATTTAGAAAAACTTTACCTATCTTTAAAAAAATTAGAGCTAAAAGATTCCCCAATTGCTGAATATTACGAATTAAGTCATGAATTAGGAATTGCTCAAAAAGAAATGAATAAATTACAAAATAAATTATTTGGAATTGAGTGTAATTTTGAGGAGCTAAATGGAATAGATTTTAAAAAAGGCTGTTATGTTGGACAAGAAAATACAGCCAGAATAAAACTAAAGAATAAACTTTCTAAAAGATTATTAGCTATACAATTAATCAGTGGAAAATTAACTGAGGGTGCTTCAATTTATGCTAATGATATTGAAATAGGCAAAGTATTGATTAATGATGAGTATCCCTTTGCATTAATCAAATATCTAGATGAAAACTTTAAAAAAGATAGTGAATTAAAAAGCGAAAATGCAGTTTTAAGAATAAAAATACCAAACTGGATATAGTAGTGTGGCATAATAAGGAATGACAAGTATTAACCTAATTGATAAGTTTTGACATGGAATTTACACCAGAAGTAAGAATAGCAACTGATCCTATTTATCAAAAAATCTCAAAGGTTATGCCTGAGATTGAGTGGTCAGTTCATGCTCCTTATATTCATAGAATTAATCAATTAAAAAAAGAAAAAAATGCAATTATACTTGCTCATAATTATCAAACTCCAGAAATTTATCACGGTATTGCAGATGTTGCAGCAGACTCGTTAGCTCTTGCAATTGAGGCTTCAAAAACTGAGGCTGATATTATTGTAATGGCAGGAGTTCACTTCATGGCCGAAACATCTAAGTTAATGAGTCCTGAAAAAAAAGTTTTACTTCCTGATATGACTGCTGGTTGCTCTTTATCATCGTCAATCACAGGTAAAGATGTAAGATTATTAAAGAAAAAATATCCAGGGGTACCTGTTGTCTCATATGTAAATACTTCTGCAGATGTCAAAGCTGAAACAGATATTTGTTGCACATCTGCAAATGCAGTTAAAATTGTAGAATCTCTTGGTGTTAAGAAGGTTATTTTTTTACCTGATGATTACTTAGCAAAATATGTTGCTTCTCAAACTAAAGTTGAAATTATTGCTTGGAAAGGTATTTGTATGGTTCATGACCAGTTCACTGAAAAAGAAATACATGATATTAGAGCAAAAAATCCTGGTATTAAAATAATAGCTCATCCAGAATGTCCACCTGACGTAATTAAAGCAAGTGACTTTGCTGGATCAACTGGTGGGATGATTAAATATGTTAAGGACAATCAACCTAAAAAAGTTATGATGGTTACTGAATGTTCAATGAGTGATAATATTCAAGTAGAAAACCCAAATGTAGAATTTATTAGACCGTGTAACCTTTGTCCTCATATGAAAAAAATTACATTACCAAAAATTTTAGATTGCCTAGAAAATGAAACTGGTGAAATCATAATGGATAAAGAGACAATAGAAAAAGCAAGAATTCCTGTTGAAAGAATGGTTGCGATCGGCAGATAATAAAAGTGTCTCAAATTAAATTAAGTAATTATTATATCAAGAATATTGTAAAGCTTGCTTTAAATGAAGATCTATATCCCTCTGGTGATATTACTTCAAACTTAGTTAAAAATAGCAAAATAATAAAAGTTAAATTAATTTCTAATCAACAAGCAGTAGTTGCTGGATTAGAATTTGCAAAACAAACATTTAAATTAATAGATGATAAAATTAAATTTATTATTAAAAAAAAAGAAGGCTCCTTAATTACTAAGAATGATATAATAGCTACAATTGAGGGTAAGGCTGAAAATATTCTAATTGGTGAAAGAGTTGCTTTAAATTTTATGAGTCATGTCTCTGGAATTGCCACTAAAACTAATCAATTTGTTAAATTGGTTAATAAAAAATGTAAAATTTGCTGTACTAGAAAAACGATTCCAACCTTAAGGGTAATACAAAAATATGCCGTTAAGTTAGGTGGTGGTACAAACCATAGATTTAACTTAAGTGATGAATTTCTTATTAAAGACAATCACATTGCAAGCTCTGATATTAAAACTTTAGTGACTCTTGCAATCAAAAATAAAAAAGGAAGAAAAATTACAGTAGAAGTTGATAATTTAAATCAACTCAAAAAAATAATGGGTTTAAAATTTAATACTGTTTTGTTTGATAATATGAACAATAAAACACTTAAGGCAGGTGTTAAAATAGCCAAAAAGTATTACGAAACTGAAGCTTCTGGAAATGTAACCCTAAAATCAGTTAAAAAAATTGCAGCAACTGGTGTTGATAGAATTTCTATTGGTAGCATCACTCATAGTGTGCCTGCTATAGATTTTAAATTAGAAATTTAATTTTTTTTAGACAGCTCTGCTTGTGCAGCAGCTAATCTTGCTATTGGAACTCTATATGGTGAGCAAGAAACATAATCTAAACCTGCATTTGCACAAAAGTGAATACTTTTAGGGTCTCCACCATGTTCTCCACAAATTCCAAGTTTAATTTTTTTATTTGTTTTTCTTCCTTTTTCAACTGCAATTTCTATTAAATCACCTACTCCATCATCTATAGAGATAAATGGGTCTATAGAAAAAATCTTATTATCAAGATAATCATTTAAAAATTTACCACTATCGTCTCTACTTAAACCAAATGTTGTTTGGGTTAAGTCATTAGTTCCAAAACTAAAGAACTCCGCATGTTTAGCTATATCATCAGCTTTAATTGCTGCTCTTGGTAATTCAATCATTGTGCCAACTAAATAATCTACTTTAATTTTTTTATCCTTTTGAACTTCTTTTGCAACTCTCACTACTAAATCTTTCATTATTCTAATCTCAGCTTCGGTTGATACTAGAGGGATCATAATCTCTGGAAATGCCGACTTAATTTTTTTTATCTTAAGCTCAGATAAAGCTTCAAAGATTGCTCTACATTGCATTTCATAAATTTCTGGAAATGAAATTCCCAATCTACAACCTCTATGACCTAACATTGGGTTTTGCTCATGCAACTCATTAATTCGAGACTCAATTTCTTTTAATGGTAAACCCACAACTTTTGCTACATCATTAATTTCTTTTTCTGTTTTTGGAAGAAACTCATGTAATGGTGGATCTAACAATCTCACTGTGACAGGAAGGCCATTCATAATTTTAAATATTTGAACAAAATCTTTTTTTTGGTGTGGTAAAAGTTTTTCTAGTGCTTTATTTCTGTCTTCTACTGTTTTTGATAAAATCATTTCTCTGACAGATAAAATTCTTTCTTCATCAAAAAACATATGTTCAGTTCTACAAAGCCCTATACCTTCAGCACCAAAGTCTCTTGCAGTTTTTGTGTCTAATGGCGTTTCCGCATTAGTTCTTATTTTTAATTTTCTAAAATTGTCTGCCCAGCTCATCAATTTAGAAAAATATCCTGAGATTTCTGGTTTAACTGTTGGCACCTCTCCTAGAATAATTCTTCCCGTTGATCCATCAATTGTAATGATATCTCCTTCTTTAATTTCAACAGAAGATGTTTTAAAAGTTTTCGCATCATAGTTTATATCAATCTCACTAGAGCCAGAAACACATGGTCTTCCCATGCCTCTTGCAACCACTGCAGCATGACTAGTCATCCCACCTCTTGCTGTTAAAATTCCTTTTGCAGCGTGCATTCCATGAATATCTTCAGGCGACGTTTCAACACGTACTAAAATAGTATCCTGCATAACATTATTTAATCTTTCTGCTTCCTCTGATGTGAAAACAACCTTGCCACTTGCAGCACCTGGAGAAGCTGGCAAGCCTTTTGCAATAACGTTTGGTGTACTTTTTTCATCCAGTGTAGGGTGTAACAATGTATCTAAAGAAGCAGGATCTATTCTCATTACTGCTTCTTTTTGTGAAATCAATTTTTCCTTAACCATATCAACTGCAATTCTAACAGCTGATTTTGAAGTTCTTTTTCCTGATCTTGTTTGCAACATCCACAATTTATTATTTTCAACTGTAAATTCTACGTCTTGCATATCTTTGTAGTGTTTTTCTAAAATTTTTAAAATCTTATCCAATTGTTTAAATACTTTTGGCATAGCTTCTTCCATCGAAGCTTCTTTTGCTTTTGCATCTTTTCTTGCTTTTTTTGTAATATACTGAGGAGTTCTTGTTCCTGCCACCACATCTTCTCCTTGAGCATTAATTAAGTATTCACCATACACTTCATTAACACCGTCTGATGGATTTCTTGTAAAGACAACTCCAGTTGCGCAATCATTACCCATATTGCCAAATACCATTGATTGGACGTTAACTGCAGTTCCCCATTCAGCAGGAATTTGATTTAGTTTCCTATAAACTTTTGCTCTGTTACTTTCCCAAGATAAAAATACAGCACTAATAGCACCTAATAATTGATCATACACATTCTGAGGAAATTCTTTTTTAGTTTGATTTTTAATAACTTTTTTAAAATCGTTAATTAATCCCTCCCAATCATTTGCATCAAGATCTGTGTCTAAAAGAACACCTTTAGTTAGTTTATAATTTTCAATTAATTCTTCAAAGTGATAACCCTCAACACCCATTACAACATTACCATACATCTGAATAAATCTTCTGTAACTATCATTTGCAAACCTGCTATTAGAAGTTTTTTTTGAAAGTGCAATAACAGTCTTATCGTTTAAACCTAAATTTAAAATTGTATCCATCATTCCTGGCATTGAAACTCTTGCACCCGATCTCACAGATAACAACAAAGGATCTTTTAAATCGCCAAATTTTTTTCCAACTTCTTTTTCAATAATTTTTAGTTCTTTTTTTATAGTACTAACTATTTTTGAATTTAGCTTTTTCTTATCTTTGTAAAATAATTCACAAACTTTTGTTGAAATTGTAAAACCAGGAGGAACTGGCAGTCCCATTCTGCCCATTTCAGAAAGGTTTGCACCTTTTCCACCTAAAAAATTTTTTGGATTTTTAATTTTTTTTGAATCTTTTGATTTAAAATTTAAAATTAGCTTATTCACTATTTGATTTCTATATTTGAAAAATTTATGTAATTATCAAATGTTCTACATAACATTTGTAAAAGTTCCAATCTGTTTTTTTTAATATTTTTATCATCATCGTTGACCTTAACATTATCAAAGAACTCTGAGGTTACTTTTTTAGCACCAGCTAGAATTTCAAGTGTTTCCCTGTAGTTTTCATCTTTACCAATATTTGTAAAATATTTTCTTATTTCATTAATCTTTTTAAATAGATTTTTTTCATAGACATTTTTAAAAATACCAGGGTCAGTTGTATTTGATAGTTCAAGATCTTTATTTTTCAACTCACTATCAAGTATACTAGAGGCTCTCTTATAACTTGTAATAATATCCTCTCCTATTTCTTCATTAATTAGTCCATTAAGTGTTGAAGCTTTTTTATATATTTTATTCATGTGATCTATTCCATGAGCTTTTATACTTGCATCTATTACCTCTGCTCTAATTTTTTTCTCCTTCATATAATATTTTAGTCTATCCATTAAAAAATCAGATAATTCTTTTTGGGATGACTCATTTGAGAAACTAAACCCTTGGTCTTTATGAAGTGAAGTGGAATAGCTAATAAGATCTTTAATTTTAAACTCTTTATTGTTATCAATTAATAGTCTTATTACACCAAGTGCAGACCTTCTAAGTGCGTAAGGATCTTTTGAACTCGTTGGTTTTTGGTTGATTCCAAAAAACCCAACTAAGGTATCAATTTTGTCAGTTAAAGCTAAAGCAATACTAAATGGTTTTTTTGGTGTCTTGCTATCAAGTCCAGTTGGTAGATAATGTTCACTTACAGCTAAGGCTATTTCTTTATCAAAACCTTGTACTTCGGCAAAGTGTCCACCCATAATTCCTTGAAGCTCAGGAAATTCACCAACGATATCAGAAATTAAATCAACTTTACAAATTGATGCTGACAACTCAACTTGATCTTTACTGATTAATAGTTCATCTGAGATCATTCCTCCAAGTTTTCTCATTCTTTGAATCTTATCAAAATAAGATCCAAGACCTTTAAAATAATTCATACTTTTTAATTTTGAAACTTGTTTAACTAAATTTTGAGACTTATTTTTTTCCCAAAAGAATTGGGCATCACTTAATCTTGCCTCTACAACTCTTTCATTACCAACCTTGATATAACCCTTTTCATCATTGTTATTTGCCACAACTAAAAACTCATTGGTAATTTTTCCTTTTTTATCAAATGTTGGAAAATATTTTTGATGATGCTGCATTGTAATTATCAAAATTTCTTTTGGAATATTCAAAAATTTCTGATCAAATTTGCATACTAAAACATTTGGTCGCTCAACTATATCTGTAACTTCATCTAAAAGTTTATTGTTAGGTTCAACGATAAAGTTATTTTTACTAGATATTTTTTCAATTTCTTTAACAATAAACTCTTTTCTTAATACATGATCTATGATTATGCCTGATTGATTGAAGAAATCTTTATAGCCTTTAAAATTTTTAAATATTTTCTTTTTATCTTCAAACTCTTTATCAGTAAATGTTGTGTTGGAAGATATTAAATGATGAAATTTAAAATCTAAACTTTTATTACCAAAAACTGCTAAAATAGACTTTAGTGGTCTCGCCCAACTAAGATTATAATTTCCCCAAATCATGGATTTCTTCCATTGTAATTTATCAAGGATTAGAGGTGTATGTTCTTTTAGTAAATCTATTGTATTAGTTTTATTTGAAGGTTTCTTAAAAAAATAAAATTCTCCTTTTTCTATTTTTTTAATAAAGATATCTTTTTTATCTATTTGATTTGATCTTAAAAAACCCTCTACAGCTTTTTCTGGTGCATTAACATTTGGTCCTTTTATTTCTTCAGCTTTTTGTGTTATTTCTTTAGATAGACCCTCAAATAAAATTATAAGACGATTTGGTGTTGAAAATGATGAACTTTTCTTAAATAAAATTTTTTTTTCCTCAAATAAATTTTGAAAATTTTCTAATAAAGTATTACGTGAGTTACGCTGTAAACCAGCTGGTATTTCCTCACTAAATAATTCTATAAAAAATTCTGACATTAATCTGTTTGACTGCTTAACCAACTTTGAGCAACTGCTTTTGTAACTGTCTCTTATACACATCTCCGAGCCC
>CALCPL010000143.1 GCA_937897125.1 uncultured Candidatus Pelagibacter sp.
CCTCTCTATTCGTCGGCAGCGTCAGATGTGTATAAGAGACAGCATTTGAGATTACCCCACAACATTTAACAATCTACGCTCCAGACTGTTATGATAAACTTGGAACTTATGCTCAAATGAATCCACCTTTAAGAGACAAGTCTCATTATGATAGATTGTGGTATGGAGTAAAAAATAATCTTAATGATACAATTGGTTCTGATCACGCTCCACACTTAAAAGAGAATAAAGAAAAAAATTATCCAAATTCACCATCTGGAATGCCTGGTGTTCAAACACTTTTACCAGTTATGTTAAACCATGTTAATGATGGAAAATTAAGTTTAGAACAATTAATGAATTCTATATGTGAAAATCCAGTAAAAATTTTTGGGATACAAGATAAAGGTTTTATTAAAGAGGGTTTTGATGCTGATTTCACAATCGTAGATATGAATAAAAAAATTACAATTAAAAATGAAAATATTGAAAGTAAATGTGGTTGGTCACCTTTTGATGGATATGAATTTAAAGGCACACCAGTATCAACAATCATTAATGGTCAAATTAAAATGAGGGATGGTAAAATTTTAGGTGATCCTGAGGGTAAGCCTTTAAAATTTTAAATAGTTTTTACTGAAAAGCTATTTACAAGCACAACTCCAAAAACAATAAAGAATAATCCTAATACGGCCTGCCAAGACAATGATTGTTTAAAGAAGATATATCCTAATATTGCAACTGTAAATACTCCAAGACCACTCCATGTTGCATAAACAATTGCAATTGGAATTTTATCAACAACAAAAGTTATAAGATAGAAAGACAGCAAATAAAAAACTGCAAGAGTAGTGGTTGGGATAATTTTTGTAAAATTTTGTGAAACGGGTAACAACATTGTTCCACCTACTTCAAAAAAAATTGCTACTATTAAAATTAGATATGTTTTAATCACTACTTAAGAATATTATGCTTAATTAAGTCTTCTTTTATCTCAGTTAAGATAGTGGGATCATCAATAGTTGCTGGTACCTTATACTCTTCATTATCAGCAATTTTTCTAATAGTTCCTCTTAATATTTTGCCAGATCTTGTTTTTGGTAATCTTTTAATAACAATTACAGTTTTAAATGCTGCTACTGGTCCAATAGTATCTCTAACCATTTTTATGCATTCTTTTGAAATAGTTTCGTTATCTTTTTTAACACCTGTCTTAAGAACGACTAGACCAATTGGTAATTGTCCTTTTAATTTATCAGCAACTCCTAATACCGCACACTCAGCAACTGATTGATGTTCTGATAAAACTTCTTCTATAGCACCTGTTGATAATCTGTGACCTGCAACATTAATAATGTCATCTGTTCTAGACATAATCCAAATATATCCATCTTCATCAATATGTCCTGCATCATAAGTTTCGTAGTAACCTTCATAATTAGTCATATAATTATCTTTGTATCTTTTATCTGCATTCCATAAGGTTGGAAAAGTTCCAGGAGGTAAAGGTAATTTTACAACTATATCTCCCATTTCATTAGGTTTTGCTAAAGTTTGATCTGGCTTCATGATTTGAACATCATATCCAGGGACTGCCTTACATGCTGAGCCATATTTTGTTTTCATCATTTCAATTCCTGTACAATTAGAACTAATTGCCCAACTTGTTTCAGTTTGCCACCAATGGTCAATTACTGGAACTTTTAATAAATTTTCTGCCCATTTAATGGTATCTGGGTCAGCTCTCTCACCGGCTAGAAATAATGATTCAAATTTACTTAAATCATATTTAGAAAAAAACTTACCCTCAGGGTCTTCTTTTTTAATAGCTCTAAAAGCAGTTGGGGCTGTAAAAAGTGATTTTACCTTATAGTCAGAAATTATTTTCCAAAAAGCACCAGCATCAGGAGTACCAACAGGCTTTCCTTCAAATAATACTGTAGTACAACCTTTAAATAAAGGTGCGTAAACAATATAAGAGTGCCCAACAATCCATCCAATATCACTCGCTGACCACCAAACATCATCAGCATCAATATTGTAGATATTCTTCATAGTCCATTTGAGAGCAACTATATGACCCCCAATATCCCTAACGATTCCTTTAGGAACACCTGTAGTTCCTGAGGTGTATAAAATATAAGCTAAGTCATTTGAATTCATTTCGACACAATCTACTTCTTTTGCATTTGAAAGTGCTTCGCCCCAACTGATTTCTTTTGGAGCATTAAGCTCAACTGTATGATCTATTCTTTGGAATAAGATCATTTTATCAATTTTATGAGAAGCCATCTTAATTGCTGCATCAACCAATGGTTTGTACTCAACAGTTTTTCCAGGTTCAAAGCCACATGAAGCTGTAACTATTACTTTTGCTTTACTATCATCAATTCTGCTAGCAAGTTCATTTGAGGCAAAACCCCCAAACACCACAGAGTGAATTGCTCCAATTCTCCCACATGCTAACATTGCTATAACTGCCTCTGGAATCATAGGCATGTAGATTATAACCCTATCACCTTTGTCGACTCCTTGATTTCTTAGCGCTCCTGCAAATTTTGAAACCTTTTCTCTTAATTCTTTGTAGGTAAACTGCTTTTTATTGCCAGTTATTGGACTGTCATAGATTAAAGCTAGCTTGTCACCTCTGCCTTGATCGATATGAATGTCTAAAGCATTATAACAAGTGTTGGTAACACCATCCTCAAACCATTTATAAAAAGGTGGATTAGATTTATTTAAAATTTTAGTGGGTTTTTTAAACCAAAAAATATCATTAGAGACTTCTTGCCAAAAATTTTCAGGATTTTTTAAAGAATTTTGGTAAATATCATTAAATTTTTTTGACATATTATTTGATTCTATTTTGTTGGTTTTTTAAGCTTATTAAATTAAAAATT
This sequence comes from uncultured Candidatus Pelagibacter sp., assembly GCA_937897125.1. The sequence goes on from CALCPL010000143.1 coordinate 2,880, forward strand.
GTATTAAAATTTAAAAAGTAAGTAAAATCAATACAAATTAGATGTAATTAAGCCTTCTAAAAACTAGATAACTTTGATAGTTAACCTTCAACATGACTTAAGCTTTTGTTTAAGTCTAGTTTATATAAACTAAAAGTTAAAAACTAACAAAAGAGGGAGTTTTTTATGAAAAAACTAAAATTGTTTGCTCTTACAGCTGTAGCCCTAATGGGTGCTTCAGGTGTGGCAAATGCAGAGACAGCCATGTTGGCTTCTGACGACTTCGTTGGGATCTCATTCTGGCTTGTATCAATGGTGATGTTAGCGTCGACTGCTTTCTTTTTCCTAGAAGCAGGAAATGTTGCAGCAGGTTGGAGAACATCAATAATTGTATCTGGTCTAGTAACTGGTATTGCCTTTGTACATTACGTATATATGAGAGATGTATGGGTTATGACTGGTGAGTCACCAACTGTTTACAGATATATTGACTGGTTAATCACTGTACCATTACTGATGATAGAATTTTACCTTGTTCTAGCAGCAGTAGGTAAAGCAAATTCTGGAATATTCTGGAGATTGTTAATTGGAACAGTTGTGATGCTTGTAGGTGGATACTTAGGAGAAGCAGGATACATTAATGCTACACTTGGTTTTGTAATCGGTATGGCTGGATGGTTCTACATTCTTTATGAAGTATTCTCTGGTGAAGCAGGAAAAGCTGCAGCAAAAAGTGGAAACAAAGCTCTTGTTACTGCATTTGGTGCAATGAGAATGATCGTTACAGTTGGTTGGGCAATTTACCCATTAGGTTACGTATTTGGTTACCTAACAGGTGGTGTAGATGCTGACTCACTAAACGTGATTTACAACATAGCTGACTTGCTAAACAAAACTGCATTTGGTCTAATCATTTGGGCTGCAGCAATGCAATCAGGTGGTAGAAAAGCTAAGTAATTAGTAAACCTAAATAATTTAAAAAGGGCGAGTACATTTTGTGTACTTGCCCTTTTTTTTTATGTAATTATATATAGTTCAATGCCTAAAATTACCTACATTGAAAATAATGGAAAGTCTCATACTATAGAAGTTTCTAATGGGTTAAGTGTAATGGAGGGTGCAGTTCAAAACGATATTCCTGGGATTGACGCTGATTGTGGAGGTGGAATGGCTTGTGCTACTTGCCATGTTTATGTCAAAGAAGAATGGTTTGATAAACTTCCAAAAAAAGAAGATGGTGAAGAAGATATGCTAGATATGGCTTTTGAACCTAATAAATTTAGTAGGTTAAGTTGCCAACTATTAGTTTCAGATGAACTAGATGGGTTAACAGTTAGCATTCCATCAAAACAAGGTTAAATGATTAAAACAGATACTTTAATAATAGGCGCAGGGCCAGTTGGATTATTTTGTGTTCATCAATTAGGAATAATCGGATTAAAATGTGAAGTAGTTGATAACTTAGATAAAATAGGTGGACAGTGCATTGAACTTTATCCTGATAAACCTATTTATGATATTCCTGCTGTTCCAGAATGCACTGGAGAAGAGTTAACCAATAATTTAATTGATCAGATAAAAGCATTCAAAACAAATTTTCATTTAAATGAGCGAGTACAAGAAATTAAAAAAGTTGAAAAAAAATGGTTAATAAAGACCAATAAAGGAACTGAATTTGAAGCATCAAGTATAATTATTGCAGCTGGTGTAGGATCTTTTGAGCCAAGAAAATTCCCAACAAAAGAAATTGAAAAGTATGAAGGAAAACAAATACTTTATTCAATTAAAGACAAAAAAATTTTTAAAGATAAAACAGTTACCATTTTTGGTGGAGGAGACTCAGCATTAGATTGGGCGATAGAACTCTCAAATACATCTAAAGTTATATTAGTACACAGAAGAGATGAATTTAGAGGAATGCAAGCAAGTATTGATAAAGTTAACCAATTAAAAGATGAAGGTAAGATAGAAGTTCATACTAAATACCAATTAGGTTCAGTTAGCGGTAATGAAAAAGTTGAAAGTATTAACATCAAGCATGATGATGAGAGTATAAAAGAAATTAAAACTGATTATGTTTTGGGCTTTTTTGGATTAATAATGCAACTAGGACCAATTGCTGAATGGGGATTAAATTTAGATAAGAAAACAATACCGGTTAATACAGAAAATTTTGAAACCAATAAAGAAGGTATTTTTGCAATTGGTGATATTTGCACCTATCCTGGAAAACTTAAATTAATTCTTTCAGGTTTTCATGAGGGAGCATTAGCTGCTAGAGGTTGTTTTAAATACGCTAAACCAGATGAAAAATACAGATTTGAGTTTACCACTTCCTCTAAGACAGTAAAAAGCAGACTGGGTGTTAAAGAGTGATAGAGCTATTTACAGCAGATACTCCAAATGGAAAAAAAATTACAATAATGTTAGAAGAAATAGGTTGTGATTTTAAAGTTACTAAAATTGATTTGTCAAAAGATGAGCAATTTAAAAAAGATTTTAAAAAAATAAGCCCATTTGGAAAGATACCAGTAATTACAGATCATGAAAATGGACAGTCATTATTCGAGTCTGGTGCAATACTTATATATTTAGCTGAAAAATATAATAAATTTTATGAAGCAAAAGATCGACATACCATAAACCAATGGTTGATGGCACAGATGGGAATTATAGGACCAATGATTGGACAACATCATCAGTTTCATCATTACAATGCTGGAAAAAGTGAATTTGGAGAAGAAAGATATTTTAAAATTACAAAAAGAATTTATAGCGAACTAGATGAGAGATTATCTTCATCAAAATACTTAGCTGGAAATGAATATACGATTGCAGATATTGCAACTTGGCCCTGGATTGCAAGACATGAATGGCATGATATTGGTCTTAAGAATTATAGCAACTTAACTAGATGGTATTTAGATATTGCAAAAAGAGAAGCTGTTGTAAAGGGGTACGATCTTTTAAAAGATGGCTCTGAGATACCAAAACCTTAATTAGAAATTTCCTTTTTTAGTAGAGCCTGGATAAAAAATTCCTTGCAAATCTTCATTTGCTTTCTTTCTTATTTTTATATCTTCTTGATCCATTAGCATACTCGGTCTTTTAGTATGTTGATGATATTTAAAGGTATCATCTCCTCTTGCTTGCTGAACATACATTTTACCTAAAACTTGATTTACATTACTGCCAATATAGCTTTGAACTACAAAACCAATTCTTCTATCATTACTTTTGTTTAGTCCTGAACCATGAACTATTGTTGGATGATGTAATGACATTTGTCCTGCTTTTAAAACCAAAGGTGTTGTTTTATCTAAGGGAACATTTTCTACAGTTTGACCTCTTGTTAATAAGTTACCTTCATCATATTTTTGTTCATGATGTTTGATGTTAGCTTTATGTGAACCAGACCACATTCTCATACAGCCATTTTCTTCGTTAGCATCAGTTATTGCTAACCAAGCAGTTACCCAATTATGTGGTTCCAATCCAATATATGTTGCATCTTGATGAAAACTTACAAATCCTTTTTCATATGGTTCTTTAATAAATAAAGTTGTTCCACAGATAAGAATATTTTTTCCAATTATACTCTCAACAGCATCTAGCATTTTTGAGTTATGGCAAACTTCATCAAGTATGGGAGAAATCATATGCACATAATTTCTTCCAACTCCTTTCAGTTCATCAGGCCAACGGGCTTCAATGTTTTCTATTTCTTTTCTTATCTCAAATGCTTGATCTTTAGTTAAAACTTCTATTGGAGCCACATAACCATTATCGTTATACTCTTGAAGTTGATTTGAAGACAATTTAGGCATATTATTTAAAAATATTATATGAGCGTAACTATTTCTTCAATAAATTATTGTCCAGTTAAATCCATATCATTTCAAACTATTGATAAGTGTGAAATTAAAAAAGATATTGGAATTATAGGAGATAGAATTTTTGCATTTGCTAAAGATTTAGATTTAGAACAAGTAAAGCTATTTGAAAAAAATCCTGAAGAAAGAAGAGGAAAATGGAATAAAATTTTAACTCTAAAAAACTCTCCAGTATTGAATAAGTATAATTTTTTATTTGTTGAAAATAAATTAACATTAACTTTTAAAAATGAGAAAATTTTAACAATTAATGTAAATGAAATGAATGAATATGATTTACTTTCAAATAAAATCTTAGAATTGGAAAATTCCCTTAAAAAACCAATAGTATTAATGAAAAATAAAGACCTTCCTTTTTTTGATACATCGATATCAAATAAAACAGTTTTATCTCATTCGGTATCTCTTTTAAATAATAAGAGTATTGAGGATTTTAAGAATAAAATTAATCAAAAAATTGAGACTCAAAGATTTAGAGGCAACATTCATATTGATGGAGTTGAACCATGGAAAGAACGAGAATGGATCGGAAAAATTGTTAAAATTAATGGTGTTTCTTTTAAAGTTGAAAAAAACATACCAAGATGTGTTGCAATTAATCTAAAACCAAACACAGATGACAATTCTTTAAATTTACTTCAGTCATTAAAAAAAACTTATAATCATTTTGAAATGGGAATTTATTTGACTGCACTTGATGATCTGTCTCTTATACACATCTGACGCTGCCGACGAATAGAGAGG
>CALCPL010000144.1 GCA_937897125.1 uncultured Candidatus Pelagibacter sp.
CACCTCTCTATTCGTCGGCAGCGTCAGATGTGTATAAGAGACAGCTCTATGTCTTTAATATTTTGTTTTTTATACAAATCTATTTCTGCTTGGCAAATTTTACATGAATTATTAAAATAAACTTTCACAATCTATTTTTTATCTTTCCAAGCTGTCATTCCACCAGTCATATTTTTTACGTTTTTTATTCCCATTTCTTTCATAGTTTTTGTTGCAAGTGTGCTTTGACCTCCAAGACCACAAAAAACTATATATTCTTTATCAGGATTTTTCTTAAACATTTCATTTTCTAAAGGACTACCATCAGCAAGATAAAACTCTAATAAGCCTCTTTCTAAATTTACAGCATTTCCAATAGTTTCTGTTTCAAAACTATTTTTATCTCTTACGTCTATAAATTGAACATTTGGGTCATTTAGTTTTTCTTTGGCCTCATCAACAGAAATATTTTGTATCTCGTTAGAAACGTTCATTAATTCATCAAATTTTTTCATTATATTGTCCTTTTTTTTAATTTATTCCTAAAATTATATAGAATCCGATAGATTGTATATGTGCGAAATACGACAATTGAAAAAATAATTATAACTATTATTTGTTACCTATGAGTGATTTTTTTACTAAAACAGATTTATCAAGAAAAGATGCGGAAAGTATTATTTCAGAAACATTAAATAATTGTGATGATGGTGAACTTTACTTAGAAAATTCTAAAAGCGAATCTATTATACTTGATGATGATAAAATAAAGAGTTCCAGTTATAGTTCTGATCTAGGATATGGCTTAAGAGCCGTAACTGGCGAAGTAGTAGCTTATTCTCATTCAAATGAAATTTCAAAAAAATCATTAAAACAATCCGCCAATAATCTAAGCTCAACATTAAAATCTCAAAAAGGTATCTACAATCATGAAATTCCACAAACTAATGAAAAATTTTATAAAGATGTTAATCCGATAGAAGAAAAATCACTACAATCTAAATTGGATCTTTTAAAAGAAGTTAACAACTATACGAGAGCCAAAGGTGGAATGGTGCAACAAGTCACTGCAAGTTTTGCAGGTGAACATAAATCTATAGAAATTATAAGATCTGGAGGTGAAGTTTTAACAGATGTTAGACCTTTAATTCGTTTTAATGTTTCAGTCATGCTTGAGAAAGATGGAAAAAAAGAAACAGGAGTTTATGGAATTGGTGGAAGACAATCTTATGATGAATACCTTAAAGATGATAATTGGAAAAAAGTATGTGATGAAGCATTTAGAATTGCTTCAGTAAACCTTGAAAGTAAACCTGCGCCAGCAGGAGAAATGAAAGTTGTTTTAGGATCGGGCTGGCCAGCAATACTTATTCATGAAGCTATAGGGCATGGTCTTGAAGGTGACTTTAATAGAAAAAAAACATCTGCTTTTCATAATTTAATGGGTCAAAGAGTTGCTAGTGAGGGTGTTACTATTGTTGATGATGGAACTCTTCATAATAGAAGAGGAAGTTTAACAATAGATGATGAGGGGACACCAACTGAAAAAACTGTTTTAATAGAAAATGGTATGTTAAAAAATTTTATGCAAGATCGACTAAATGCTAGATTGATGAATACAAGATCAACAGGTAGTGGAAGACGAGAAAGCTACAAACATGTTGTTCTCCCAAGAATGAGAAATACCATGATGTTAAATGGAAAATATTCTCAAGAAGAGATGATTAAATCGGTTGATAAAGGAATATTTGCAGTAAGTTTTGGTGGTGGGCAAGTGGATATTACTTCAGGAAAATTTGTATTTAACTGTACAGAGGCTTATGAAATTATTAACGGTAAAATTGGATCACCTATTAAGGGGGCAACGTTAATTGGTGATGGTCCTTCAATTTTAAAAGAAGTTTCATTAGTTGGAAATAACATGATGCTTGATCCAGGTATTGGAACTTGTGGAAAAGCTGGGCAAGGTGTTCCAGTAGGTGTGGCGCAACCATCGATCTTAATTGATAAAATGACTGTTGGTGGAACTCAATTATAAATCATATGGTTAAAGATCAAGATTATTTAAAAAAGACAGCTTCTTTTTGCATAGATTTAGCAAAAAAACTTGGAGCAACAGATTCAAGTGCAGCTGTTATGCACTCAATCTCAGAAACAGTAAACTTTAGAAATAAAAAATTAGACGAATCTGATAGATCGGATAGCCTAGGTGTTAGTCTTACAACTTATATCGGCAAAAAAAAATCAAGTATTTCTTCTTCAAATCTTACAGAAGAAAATATCAAGACATTGGTAGAAAGATGTATTGAGACAACAAAAATTACTCCAGAAGATGAATATAATTCATTGCCAGATAAAGACTTACTGGCTAATAAAATTAATGATCTAAATTTATATGATGATGACCATATAGAGAATGATGAAAAAATTGAATATTTAAAAGAAGTAGAAGAGGCTGCATTTCAAAAAAAAGAAATTATTAATACAGAAACTGGATTTTCCGAGTCAAAATCAAATTTTATATTAGCAAGCAGTGATGGCTTTTTAAATGGTTATAAGTCTTCTTCTTTTTCAGCATCATGTGTTGCTGTAGCAAAAGATTCTAACAATAGAATGGAAAGAGATTATGAATTTACTAGCACTTGTCATCTAAATGATATGTTAAAACCTAGCCAAATTGGTGCAATAGCAGCAAAAAAAACATTACAAAAATTAGATCCAAGAAAAATAGAAAGTGAAAAAATTAGTATTGTCTTTGATAGAAGAATTTCAAAAGGAATATTGAGTGCTTTTGCAAGTGCAATATCTGCTTCATCTATTGCAAGAGGTACATCCTTTTTAAAAGATAAAATTAATGAAGAAATTTTTACGTCTTCAATAAATATTTTTGATAAACCCAATATAGTCAAAGGATTAGGATCAAGATATTTTGATTCTGAAGGAGTGAAAACTGATGAATTAAAATTAGTAGATCAAGGTATTTTAAAACATTATTTAGTGGATACTTACAATGGGAAAAAGCTAAACCTTAAGTCAAATGGTAGAAGTGGTGGAACAAGTAATTTATATTTTGAAAAAGGTTCTATTTCATACAAGGACTTATTAAAATTAAACCAAAGAACTTTATACATTACAGAAACTATCGGTCATGGAAGCAATTTAGTTACAGGAGATTATTCAGTTGGTGCCACAGGGTTTATGGTTGAAAATGGAGTGTTTAAATATCCAGTAAGTGAAATAACTATTGCTGGAAATTTTAAAGACATATTCAAAAACATTACCTTAGCTGACGATCTTGAGTTTAAATATTCTACAAATGCTCCTACGATGTTAATAGAAGGTATGGTAGTTGCAGGTAAATGAAGGACTTTTGTATTATTGGTTCTGGCATTTCTGGTGCAACAATTGCAAACTCCCTTAGTAAAAAATATTCATTAGATGTTTATGATAAGGCAAGAGGGGTTGGGGGAAGATCATCTAATAAAAAGCTTAATAAGAATGAAAGCTTTGATCATGGTGTTCAGTATATTTCACCAAAAAGTATCCAATTTAAAAGTTTTATAAAAAGTTTAATTTCAAAAAAAATTCTTAAAAAGTGGACTGGAAATCATATTTTTCTTAATGATAATAAAAAAGAGGATAAGAACCATATTAAGATAATTGGTAAAAAGGGGAATAATGCAATTAGTAAACACTGTCTCTTATACACATCTCCGAGCCCACGAGACAAGAGGC
>CALCPL010000145.1 GCA_937897125.1 uncultured Candidatus Pelagibacter sp.
GGTAATTAGATATTTTGTAAATATTCTAAATCTTTTAAGACAGCTTTTGAAATATTAATTTCTTTTTTAAGGTTACTTTTAAATCTATTGAACTTATTTTGTCCTGGGTAAAGGATTTCTTTAACACCTTTTATCTTAGGTAATTTTTTTATAGTTTTAATATTGTCTTTTATTCTTTTATTGAAAGAATTTCCGACAAACAAATTAGGTTTTAAAACAAAAAATAAGTGACCAATATTTTGTGGACCACTAAAGTCAGTAAAAGGATCTTTAACTCTACCTGCATGATTGCCACCTGTTAATACGCCACTTAAAATATCAACCATCCAAGCTAACCCTGAACCTCTAAAACCAGCTATAGGTAATTGAACTCCCTCTAATGCTTTTTTAGGGTCTGTTGTTGGTTTACCAAATTTATCTAGTGCAACACCTTCAGGAATTTCAGTTCCTTCTCTTGCTGCAACTCTAATTTTTCCTCTATTAATCATTGAAATTGAAGTATCTAAAATAAAAGGAACTTTTGATCCTGTGGGTGTTCCAAAGCAGATAGGGTTTGTTCCAAATAAACTTTTTAAAGCACCATGAGGTGCAACTGCTGGAGGAGCATTAGTAAACACCATCACCATTAACCCTTTTTTAACTGCTTGCTCTGCATAATAGCCAGACAAACCATAATGACCACTGTTCTTAACTGCAACCAAACCAATTCCAGTTTTTTTAGCGTTACTAATGGCGGTTTTAATAGCAGTATCTGCTGCAACAAAACCAATACTATTATTGCCATCAACATGAGCAATTGATTGAGATATTTTTTTAACTTTTATTTTAGCTTTCGGATTAATAACTTTTTTAGAAATACGGTCACAATACATTTTAAGCCTAGATAAACCATGTGATGGAGCACCAACTAATTCTGCATTGATTAGGGCTTCTGCACAAATAGTGGCATGATCTTTACTTAATTTATACTTAATAAAGATATCTTTAATAATTGCTTTTAACTTCGAAGATTTCATAATTTAATAAAAGGTTGATTAACCTTTACCATGCCATGGAATTGTTTTGTCAATTATTTTTCTCAACGCAATATCAAATAATAAACCTAGCATTCCCATTACAAAAATAGTGATCCAAATAACTTCGTATTGGAAGTATTTCTTAGCAACGTTTTCAACAAATCCAATACCTGTAGTACCAGCTAAAAATTCAGCTGCAACCAAAGTTCCCCAACACATTCCAACAGCAACTCTAACCCCTGTTAAAATTTCAGGTAATGAGTTTGGAAATATTACATGTCTTAATATTTGCCATTTAGATGCACCAAGTGAGTGTGAAGCATGAATTTTAGATAATTGTGTACCAGCTGCTCCAGCTCTAGCAGAGATAATCATAATTGAAAATGAAACCATAAATAATAAGAAAATTTTTCCAACGTTATCAATTCCAAATACAGTAATAACAAGAGGAGCCCAAGCAAGAGGAGGCACAGGTCTATACAATTCAATTAATGGATCAAAAAACCCTTTAGCAAACCTGTTTAAACCCATAAACAATCCTAGTGGTACACCAAAAATTATTCCAAGCACTAAACCTAAAAGAACTCTTAAAAAAGAGTCCCAGATATGACCCATTGGAACTGGTATTTTAAATAATTTAAACTCACCTGTAGCAACACTTAAGACTTTACTCTTAAAGTTTGGTGTAACAGTTCCATCAGCATTATGAATTGGATATGCTCCAGGCATAGCATCTGCAATCCAATCAGGTAAAATAAAACCAACTATTTTACTTACATCCATCATTTCATACCAAATTAGAGGTACGTTTTTAAATCCAATACTGGGCTGAAGAAGAAGGACAAATTTATTAAAGGTATCAGACGGTTTTGGTAACCATCTTCCAGAACCCTGCTCAGAACAATTTGGACCACTTGAAATTATTGTTCCAGTAGGAAATAAAAAAATATCAATTAATCTTAAGCCTCCTTGTTCTTTCTTTTGAACTTCATCAAACTCTATTATAGATTTTTGCATATCATCAAGAGTATTAGGTGGAAAAATACTTGCGTATTCGATCCTACGAGCAATTTTAAGAACATCTTTTGCCAGTATTGAAGCTACATCATGTGTTTCGTCTAATTCTGATCTATATTTTTTAATTCCATCTTTGATCTCTTTCATCAGAGCTTTGTATTGAGTGTTATGATTTCTTAATTTAAAAAAATCATCACTAATAATAGTTAATTCTTTTGCAGCAGCATCAAACTTTAGTCCCTTTTTAGTTTCAGGAATAGTGGGGATTTCTATTGTATTTGTTACAGCAGTTCCAGATGATCCCCAGCCGCCTTGTGTTTTTAAAGCTTCAATTCTTTTATTTTCTTCTTCAATGCTTTTTATAGGAGGGTAGCTTATTTTTTGAAATTCTTCTGTTAACCAAGTAATTTTATTAGTTAACTCACCAATTTTAATTATTGTTTCATTTTCAAGAAGATCTTCATTCGTGAGTAATGGAATTGTTTTTTTAGTTTTTTCAATAAAATTTAAAAGTATATCTTTATCTTGATTTCTAATATTTGATGAATTTCTAATTTCATTAGCTAATTTTTCTATGTTTTTGTTTTCACTTCTAATAATTGATGTACTTTTAAATTCTCTTTCTTCAATTGGAAACAAATATTTTAATGAAAGCATTGAATCGTTAACTTTTGCGACTTGGCAAAGTTCATTAGCTGATTGAGGGTAAAATGATTTAGCCATATCCCAAGAATAATAGAGCCATGTTAATAATAAAAAACTACTTCCAACAATTATCCAGTGAGTTCCACCTTTAGCTCTTTCAGGATTTCCAAAAACAGCATCTAGTTTTTCAGTTTTAGCTAGTTTTCTTCCATAAAGAATTGACCCAACAACAGCAAATATAACTACAAATGTGATAATTCCTGTCAGCATATTAAATGTCTTTGCCCATGATTTCTTCTTCCATGTTCCAAATCATGGTTAGAATTTCTTCTCTTTTACTTCCAAAGTCTTTAGTTTTTTTGATTTCTCTTAAATCTCCATCTATCCCCATTGAAGCAAAGGGTAGTTTATATTCTTTATGTATACGACCCGGTCTTGGTGCCATTACATATAATCTTTCACCAAGTAATAATGCTTCTTCAACAGAGTGAGTGATTAAAATAATTGTTTTTCCTGTTTCTTTCCAAATTTTTAAAACTAACGACTGCATCTTTTCTCTTGTTAGTGCATCTAGTGCCCCTAAAGGTTCATCCATTAAAATTAGATCAGGATCATTAATTAAACATCGTGCAAGAGCTACTCTTTGCTGCATACCACCAGATAATTGATAAGTTGGTGTATCTCCAAAACCTTGCAAGCCAACTATATTTAACCATTCTTCAACTTTTTTTGCAGTTTTTACTGGATCTTCTTTTTTCATTCTTAAACCAAAATCTACATTTTCAGCTACAGTCAACCATTCAAACAAAGCACCTTGTTGAAAAACCATTCCTCTTTCAACACCAGGGCCATTAATTTCATTTCCATTAAGAGTGATTACTCCAGAAGTAGGTCTTAGAAAGCCAGCAGTAATATTTAGTAAAGTTGTTTTTCCACATCCAGAAGGACCAAGAACGGTTAGAAGCTCACCTTTTTTAAGTGTAAAATTTACATCTTTTAATGCATGAACAGTTTCTCCTTTTGCTGTCTCTTATACA
>CALCPL010000146.1 GCA_937897125.1 uncultured Candidatus Pelagibacter sp.
CTCGTGGGCTCGGAGATGTGTATAAGAGACAGGTTAAGACCCCACTTAACCTTGTTCCAAATTCTTTCATGAAAATAATAAAAAAAGAGAGGAATTATTGAGCCTAACCCCAGTATTCCAGCTCCTTTAAAACTACCAGTAAAAATATACCCAAATATTACCCAGTAGATAAAAATAAAAAGTCTCCATGAAAATGTTTTAGCAACGGAACGTATTTGTTTATCTGCCATAATAAAATTAGCCTATAATAATTTTTGCTTATAGAACACATTTATATTAATATTTAACTATGACTAATAAAGTAAGTAAAAGTTTTCTAAAAGATTCTCACTTAATAGCTGAATTAAAACTATGTAGTATTCGTTTAATTGATAACGCTAAATTTCCTTGGATCATTTTAATTCCAAAGCGAAAAAATATTACTGATATCTCAGAACTTAATTCAAAAGATCAAATGTTATTAATGAAAGAAATTGTTCATTGCAGCAAGTTAATGAAAAAAATATTTAAAACAAAAAAACTTAATGTTGAAAAAATTGGTAACATTGTTCCTCAATTACATATTCATATTATTGCAAGATCTACTAAAGATAGTACGTGGCCTTTATCTGTTTGGGTGACTAAAGGTAAACCTTACTCAAAACAGTCATTAAAAAAAATTATTGATTTGTTAAAAAAAGGTTTTTAGGGAAGGGGTCGGGGTGGTTTCAGTCTCCCTACGCCACCCTTACATTACTTGTATGCGATTCTCTTCAAATAGTTATACACTTAATAATTGAAAGTAGACTTTATCAACTACTTGCTTTATTAGATTGTAAACAGTGTTTTAATATTAATAAAACTAGTAAAATATTTGAAAAAAATAAAACCCAATTCACAAATTGCATCAGAAGCAATTTTAGGCATTGTAAAGTCTTTTAGATTTAATTCGCAAAACTATATTCCAAAGGAAGGATTATCTTTTTCCCTTTTTAGAGTTGAAATTTTGTCTGGATTAACAGTGGCCTTAGCTTTAGTTCCAGAAGCCATTGCATTTGCTTTTGTAGCTGGTGTTGCCCCTTTATCTGGTCTTTATGCAGCTTTTATAGTTGGTTTAATTACTGCATTAATAGGGGGTCGACCTGGAATGATTTCAGGGGCCACAGGTGCTTTAGCCGTTGTAATGGTTGCACTTGTTATGGACCATGGAGCTCAATATTTATTTGCAACAGTAGTTTTGATGGGAATATTACAGTTAATTGCGGGCATATTTAAACTTGGTAAATTTATCAGGATGGTCCCAGAGCCTGTAATGCTTGGCTTTGTAAATGGACTGGCAATAGTAATTGGTATTTCTCAGCTTAGTCAGTTTAAAACAATAAATGCACTTGGCGAGTCAGTGTGGGTTACAGGTAATACATTGCTTTATTCCATTATATTTGTCGTATTTACGATGTTTATTATTTGGTTTTTGCCAAAAATTACAAAATTATTGCCATCTACATTAGTGGCTATTTTATTTACAACTGTTTTAGCTTTAACCTTAAAAATCGATATTCCTAATGTTGGTGACCTAGCCAGTGTTAAAGGTGGGCTTCCAGATTTTTCTATTCCAAGTGTTCCTTTTAATATTGAAACATTGAAGATTATTTTTCCCTATGCATTCATTTTAGCCTCAATAGGATTGATAGAAAGTTTGTTAACTTTAAATTTGGTGGGAGAAATAACCAATAAAAGAGGTGGTGCTAGCCAGGAATGTTTAGCACAAGGCTTAGCCAATACTGTTACAGGTTTTTTTGGGGGAATGGGTGGATGTGCGATGATTGGTCAATCAATGATCAATGTTAGATCTGGTGGTAGAACACGTATAGCAGGGATATCTGCTGCATTATTTTTGTTAATCTTTATTTTATACACATCATCATATATTGAAATGATACCTATTGCTGCTCTAGTGGGTGTGATGTTCATGGTAGTGATTGGAACATTTGCATGGAACTCTTTAAAGATTTTATTTTTTGTTCCAAAAAGTGATGCTTTAGTCACAATACTTGTAACTGTTGTTACAGTTTTAGAAGATTTAGCAGTAGCAGTATTAGTAGGGGTAATTGTTTCTGCATTAGTTTTTGCATGGAAATCAGCATCAAAAATTAGAGCAACAGAAAGACCATCTAAAACAGAAAAAGGTGCAAAAGTTTACGAAATAGAAGGGCCTCTTTTTTTTAGTTCAACAAATAGTTTTCTAGAACTTTTTAATCCCTCTAAAGATCCTGATATAATTATTATTGATTTTGTTAGATCAAAAGTAATTGATCAATCTGCTTTAAAGGCAATTGAAGATATTGCAGACAAATATAATAGTTTTGGCAAAAGAGTTAAACTGAGACATCTAACTCGTGATTGTCATAAGTTATTAAGTAGAGCAGGACAGCTTGTAGTCGATAGTGATGATGATCCAGATTATGGGGTTGCAGTTGATTATGATGTTAAATTAGGTATTTTTGGAAAATAGTATGAATAAAGAGATAAAAGCAGATGATGTAATTTTCAATTTCTTTAAACAAATTTGTGATGAGAAAGATGACGTTAAATGCGTTGAGCTTGGTAATAGTTGGATTAATGCAATGAAGACTAATCTGACTAGCATGGAAAAAAACTTAGATGAAGCGGATAAAGCTAAACATCAAGAAAATATAGATAGTAATATGAACCACCTTAATAACCTTAAGGATAAATCAGCTGAGGAATGGCGTGAATATGCAACTCAGTGTATGGTGGAGATCCTTGATCACAAAAGTAAATCTTGAATTTTTTTAAAAGATTATTTTCAAGTAGCAATTTAGAATTAGAAATTAATGATGGTGGAAGAGCTGCCGCTGGTTACAAAGGAAAAGCTGGAGACTGTGTAGTTAGATCTATTGCAATTGTAACAAATCTTCCTTACCAAAAAATTTATGATGATCTTTATAAAGCTAATGAAGAATTTAGAACTACATCAAGAACTAAGCTTGCTAGAAGTTTGAAACAAAAAAATGATAGTCCAAGATCAGGCACTCATAGAGTAGTTGTTAAAAAATATCTTGAAAAACTAGGATGGCAGTGGACACCAACAATGTTTATTGGACAAGGTTGTAAAGTTCATTTAAAAAAAAATGAACTTCCAAGTGGGACTTTAATTGTATCTTGTTCAAAACATATAACTGTTGTTAAAGATGGTGTCTTGCATGACACTTATGATTGTTCAAGACGTGGAACACGATGTGTTTACGGGTATTGGACTAAGCCTAATTAATCAAGATAAGATAAATGTACAATTTTAATCACTAATAAAGACTAATTAGATACTAGCAAATGCCAAAGATTTTTACAACTTTGGCATTTGAGTCTTTTAATTTTAATTTACAGGAATAACAAAACTTGGTGGATAAATTCTAGACTTATCTGTTATCGCATCTGTAATTCCTAAGTCAAAAAAGAAAACGCTGGCAGCAACTTTACCACCTTCCATTCCACTAGGAATGCTACCGTAGCCTTTTTTTCCATTTTCAGATTCACAATCAAATCTTAATGCATCGTCAGATCTTCTGACCATAGTTGTAGATGGTATGCTTACACTGTAAGATGCTCTTTTGTTATTTAATTTACATTTACCATCAGATCCATCACTAAAAGATAATGATACAGGAACATTTGGATCATTAACGATAGTTCCACATGATGTTAATGCTGTCTCTTATACACAT
>CALCPL010000147.1 GCA_937897125.1 uncultured Candidatus Pelagibacter sp.
GAGATTGCCTCTTGTCTCGTGGGCTCGGAGATGTGTATAAGAGACAGGTATTTAACATTTAGATAATCTTTGATGGCCATTGATCCACCTTCTCTTCCATATCCACTCTGCTTTATTCCACCAAATGGTGCCTCGGCAACTGCAACAGCTCCTGTATTAACAGCTACAGATCCTGTTTCTAATTTTTCTGATGCAAGATGAGCTGTTTCCATTGAATTAGTACAAACATAACTACATAAACCAAGGTCATTATCATTGGCTCTTTCAATAACTTCATCAAAAGATTTAAATGACAACATTGGAACTAATGGTCCAAATGGTTCTTGTTTCATAATGGTAAAATCATCTTTTACATCATCAAAAACTGTTGGCTCATAATAAAAACCTTTATTAAAGCCTGCTGGTCTTTTTCCACCTAATAAAACTTTAGCACCTTCTTGTTTAGTTTTTTCAACCAACTCTTCAATTTCTTCCAATCTTTTTTGAGTTGTTAATGGACCTAATTGAGTGTCTGGATCCATTCCATTTCCAATTTTTAACTTTTTAGTTCTCTCAATAAATAAATTAATAAATTCTTCTTTTTTTGATTCATGGATGTAAAATCTATTAGGAGAAATACAAACTTGTCCATTATTTCTAAATTTTGCAGCGATAGCCATATCAGCTGCTTTTTTAATATCAGCATCATCAAAAACTATAAAAGGAGAATGACCACTTAATTCCATTGTAACTCTTTGAACTTTATCAGCAGCTTGTTTTAAAATTAATTTTCCAACTCTTAAAGATCCAGTAATCGAAATTTTTTTAACTATATCCGATTGAATTAATTGAGAAGCTATACTTGGTGGATCGCCTGATAAAAGATTAACTGCTCCTGGTGGAACCCCACATTCTCTACAAATATCAACCAACTCCATTACTACACCGGGTGTAATTGTATCAGGTTTAATAATTACCGAACAACCTGCAGCAAGTGCAGTTGATATTTTTCTAGCTGCTAAAATAAGTGGAAAATTCCAAGGCGATAACGCTGCTACAACCCCAACTGGTTGATAGTAAACATGGACTCTTGTGTCTTCAAGTCTACTTTCAATAGTTTGTCCAAAAATTCTTTTTGTCTCTTCAGCATTCCATTCAAAAATGTCTGCTGCTCCATTTGTTTCACCAACACCTTCTGCTAAAGGTTTTCCATTTTCTAAAGTCATCCATTTAGCTAATACATCTTTTTTCTCTCGAAGTTTATCTGCTATACGTCTTAGAATATAAGATCGTTCCCACGGAGTTATCTTTTTCCAAACTTGTAATCCTTTTTCAGCTGATTTTAATGCTTTATCAACATCAACAGATGTTGCTTTTGAAGCGTGCCCTAATACTTCTTCTGTTGCAGGATTGATAACTTCATAAGTTTCCTTGTTAGAAGCTGTCTCTTATACACATCTCCGAGCCCACGAGACAAGAGGCAATCTCG
>CALCPL010000148.1 GCA_937897125.1 uncultured Candidatus Pelagibacter sp.
GAGATTGCCTCTTGTCTCGTGGGCTCGGAGATGTGTATAAGAGACAGCTTCCAACATATCCAACCTCAGTAAATCTTGTGGCTTCTACCTTTACAAAAGGAGCTTCAGCTAATTTTGATAATCTTCTAGAAATTTCTGTTTTACCAACCCCTGTTGGCCCGATCATTAAAATATTTTTAGGTAAAACTTCATCTTTCATTTCACCTTTTAAAGCTTGTCTTCTCCATCTATTTCTTAAAGCAATGGCAACTGCTTTTTTAGCTTTATTTTGTCCAACAACATATCTATCTAACTCAGAAACTATTTCTCTAGGTGATAAAGAACTGACTAAAGAGTTATCTTTCTTTTCAGTTTTTTCTTTTGGAAAAGGTGTAACGTTTGTATCTTTCATTAAATTTTTTCAATTTTAATATTATTATTAGTGAATACACAAATTTCAGATGCAACTTGAATTGCTTTTCTTGCAACTTCTTCAGCACTCAAATCTGTATCTAATAAAACTTTAGCAGCAGCCAAAGCATAATTTCCACCTGATCCTATACCTATAGCATCACCCTCTGGCTCTAACACATCACCAGTTCCTGAAATTATAAAGCTATTTTCTTTATCGCCAATAGCCATTAAAGCTTCCAGTCTTCTTAAATATTTGTCAGTTCGCCAATCTTTTGCTAACTCGACAGCTGCTCTTGGAAGATTACCAGCATGCTTTTCAAGTTTTGCTTCTAGTCTTTCAAACAAAGTTAATGCATCTGCAGTTGATCCAGCAAACCCAGCTATTACATTTCTTTTTTCAATTTTTCTAACTTTTGCAGCAGTGCTTTTTATAACAGTATTGCCCATACTAACTTGGCCATCTCCTGCAACCACTACTTCATTGTTTTTTCTAATAAGCACTATTGTAGTCATAGATTATAAATGGATATTAATTTTTATTCTTCAAGTAGTAGATTGCAAATATTGATATAGTTAATTAATCCCTATATACATATTATATATTATGAGCAGAATAGGAAAAGTTTCCAGAAAAACAAAAGAAACCAGCATTAGTGTTGAAGTTAATATTGATGGTAAAGGTCAATATAAAATTGATACTGGAATAGGTTTTTTAGATCATATGCTCGAACAATTATCAAAGCATTCACTCATCGATTTAAAAGTTAAAGCAAAAGGAGATACTCATATAGATCTTCACCACACAACAGAAGATACTGGAATAGCAATAGGTGAGGCTTTAAAAAAAGCACTGAAAGATTTTAAAGGAATTAAAAGATACGCTCATGCAATGATTCCAATGGATGAAACATTAACAAGAGTTGCAATTGATGTTTCGAATAGACCTTATTTAATATGGAAAGTTAAATTAAAAGTGGAAAGACTTGGAGAGATGGACACAGAACTTTTTAAAGAATGGTTTCAAGCATTCTCTCAATCAGCAGGAATAACTCTGCACATGGAAAATATTTATGGAGATAATAGTCATCATATAATCGAGTCTTGTTATAAGGCTCTAGCAAGGTCATTAAGAACAGCTTTAGAAATAGACCCTAGAAATAAGAAGAGCATTCCATCAACTAAAGGCTCATTATAAGTTTAATGAATGTCACAATTGTTGATTATAATTCAGGAAATATCAGCTCTGTAATAAATTCTTTTAAAGAAGTTGCTAAAGACAAAGTTAATATCGAAGTGACTTCGGATTTAAATAAGATTAAATCAAGTGATAAAGTAGTTTTACCGGGGCAGGGATCGTTTAAGAGCTGCGTTGATGCATTAAATGCCATAAATGGATTAGTAGAAACACTCAATGAATTTGCAATAACCAATAAAAAACCTCTTCTTGGAATTTGTGTTGGTTTACAGATGTTTGCAGATCTTGGTTATGAAGAAACTGAAACAAAAGGACTTGGTTGGATTTCAGGAAAAGTCTCAAAGATTGATAATCAAAATAATAAATTCAAACTTCCACACATTGGTTGGAACGAAATTAGTATTATTAAAGAAAGCAAGATTTTTAAGGATATAGAAAATAAATCACACATGTATTTTGTACATAGCTATGAATTTATTCCACAGGATAAAAATGTAATTTCAGCAACAACAGACTATTCATCAAATATTGTTTGTTCAGTTGAAAAAGACAATATCTTTGGAACCCAATTTCACCCTGAAAAGAGTGATAAATTAGGACTTAAAATTATAGAAAATTTTTTGAATTTATAAATATGAAAATATTTCCAGCTATAGATATTAAAGACAAAAAATGTGTGAGATTAATTAAAGGGGACTTTAATAATAAAACCGAATATGAAATGTCACCTGTTGATCAAGCTGGTAAATACAAAGATCATGGCTTTAAAAATTTACACATTGTTGATTTAGATGGTGCCTTAACAGGAGAGACAGTTAACCTGGATATTATTAAAGAAATAGTTCATAAATTTGATTTAAAAATTGAAGTAGGTGGAGGTGTTAGAACCATTGATAGTATTCAAAAATATACAGATGCAGGAGTTGAAAAAGTTATTTTAGGAAGTGCAGCTATAAAAGATAAAAATTTTTTAAAAGAAGCATGTCAAAAATTTCCAAATAAAATTGCCTTAGGTCTAGATGCTAAAGATGGATACTTGTCAGTTTCAGGATGGAAGGAAAACTCTAATCAATTGACTTTAGATTTCTTAAAAGAAGTAAATGATTATGGTGCTAGCAGATTAATTTATACAGACATAAATAGAGATGGCACCAAACAAAGTCCTAATTTTGAAGAAACAACTAATGTTGCAAATGTATCTAATTGCCCAGTGATTATTTCAGGAGGGGTATCTTCAATTGATGACATTAAAAAAGCAAAAGGTTTAAAAAATATTGAAGGAATAATAGTTGGTAAAGCTATATATGATGGTGATATTAAATTGGACGAATTAGCGAAAGAATTAGATGCTTAAAAATAGAATTATACCCTGCTTAGATGTTAAAAATGGCAGGGTTGTTAAAGGAATTAATTTTGTAGATTTAAAGGATGCTGGTGATCCAGTTGAACAAGCTAAAATTTATAGTGATGGTGGTGCTGATGAGATTTGTTTTTTAGATATTACAGCTTCTAATGAAAATAGAGATACAATTTATGACGTGGTTGAAAGAACATCTAAAAAATGTTTTGTGCCATTAACAGTTGGTGGTGGGGTTAGGGGAGTCGAAGATATTAATAAACTATTAAATTGTGGAGCAGATAAAGTTTCAATCAATACTGCGGCAGTTCAAAATCCTGAAATGATAATTGAAAGTTCAAAAAAATTTGGATCACAATGCATTGTTGTTGCAATAGATGCTAAAAAAAATGGCAATAAATGGGAGGTTTTTACCCATGGTGGGAGAAACAACACAAATATAGATGCAATAGAATTTGCAAAAAAAATGGAAGATAATGGAGCAGGAGAATTACTGGTTACCTCTATGGATAGAGACGGCACTCAAATTGGTTATGATAATGACTTAATGTTTAAAATATCTTCAACAGTTAATATACCTGTGATTGCTTCGGGTGGAGTAGGTAACTTGGATCACCTAGTAGATGGTATAAAATTAGGTAATGCTAGCGCAGTTCTAGCGGCTTCAATTTTTCATTACGGAACACACTCCATTAATGAAGCCAAACAATATTTGAATTCAAAAGGAATTCCCGTTAGGATTTAGACATGTCAGAAAATCTATTAAATTTAGTAAATACAATTAGAGACAGAAAAAATAAGGATGTGGATAAATCTTATACTTCATCATTATTATCAGGTGGTCTGTCTAAATGTATAGATAAAATGGAAGAAGAATTTAGTGAACTTAAAGAGGCCCTAAATGATAAATCTAACATAGTTCATGAAGCAGCAGATACAATTTATCATATATTAGTTACACTTGAGGCAGCTGATATTAAGTTTGAAGATGTCTTAAAAGAGTTGGAAGACAGAAAAAAACAATCAGGTATTGAAGAAAAGAACAATAGATAATGAGCTACGACAAAAATAATATTTTTGCAAAAATTTTGAGAAAAGAAATTCCTTGTAAAAAAATATTTGAAAATGATTATGTTCTTTCTTTTCATGATATTAATCCTCAAAAAAAAATACACGCATTAGTTATTCCAAAAGGTGAGTACATTGATTTAGATGATTTTAATAATAGAGCCTCAGATAAAGAGATAGTTGCGTTAAGTAAAGCTATTACAGAAGTTTCGAAAATGTTAGGCATATCAACAGATACAGGTAAAGGCTATAGAGCTTTAACAAATTTGAGTGAAGATGGCGGTCAAGAGGTTCCACATTTACACTTCCATTTATTTGGAGGAGAAAAAGTTGGAAAAATGGTTGAGTGACAGAAAAAATTTATCGAAGTTATTTAGAGATAAGATCTCTAGATGAATTAAAAGAAGTTAAGAAACCATCAGAGAATTACTCTGTAGGGCTTAATGACCCAAAAGATTTTCAATTAAATAAATTTTTTTACAAAACTATTGGTAAGAATTGTCAATGGATTGATAGACTTATTTGGACAGATTTAAATTGGACAGATTATGTCTCTAATGATCAGTTATTTACATACATTCTTAAAGATAAAAGTGAAATAGCTGGCTATTTTGAACTGTTATTTAACAAACAAAACAAAGAAGCCGAAATTGCTTATTTTGGAATTTTGGAAGAATATTTTGGAAAAAAATTAGGGGGATATTTGTTAAGTGAAGCAATTAAGTACTCATTTAATATGGGAGGCGAGAGAGTTTGGGTTCACACTTGTTCCCTAGATCATAAAAATGCGTTAAAAAATTATTTGGCTAGAGGTATGAAAAATTTTAAGTCTGAAACCTTAATCAGATGATCAATTATTTTCAGGTAATTTAAAAATCTTGTTATCTATCTCTTGGTTTTTTTTAACAGAAGAAATAAACGTTATTGATAAATTTTGATAAATATCTTTAGTTTGCCATCCAATTAAATTTAAATCCTGTCTCTTATACACATCTGACGCTGCCGACGAATAGAGAGGTGTAG
>CALCPL010000149.1 GCA_937897125.1 uncultured Candidatus Pelagibacter sp.
ATATTATACTATTTGATATTGCAATATTGGTTCAGATTTTTTTGGGAATTATAACTTTACTATCTGGTGTAGAGATTAAATATGCATCACTACACCAGTTAGGTTCAATTTTTGTATTAACTACTTATCTTGCAATTATATATAAAAACTCTAACCAACAGCTTTAGCTTTATTAATGTCTTCAACATTATCTGTTCTTTTTAGAGCTTGTTCTAAATCTTCAATAATGTCGTCAATATGTTCAAGACCAATACACAGCCTTACATATCCTGGTGTTACACCTGAAGCTAAAAGTTCTTCTTCATTTAATTGACTGTGTGTTGTTGTTGCTGGATGAATTGCTAAACTTCTAGCATCACCAATATTTGCTACATGATAAAACATTTTTAAAGCTTCTATAAATTTTTTACCAGCTTCAATACCGCCCTTTAACTCGATACCAACTAAAGCACCATTTCCACCATTTAGGTATTTTTTAGCTCTATTTCCAATTTCACCCTTGTATTGATTTGGATAAATAACTCTGGAAACTTCAGTATGTTTAACTAAATAGTCGACAACTTTTTCAGCATTTGAACAATGTTGTTTCATTCTTAAAGCAACAGTTTCAAGTCCTTGGATTAATCCAAATGCATTATCAGGAGATAATGCTGCACCCAAATCTCTTAATAAGACAACTCTAGCTCTAACTGCAAAAGAAACGTTCGCACCAGTTAACTCGGGTACTACTTTACCCCATACCGCACCACCATAACTTGCATCAGGTTCATTAAATAGGGGCTGCCTTTTAGGATCTGCTGTCCAATCAAAATTACCACCATCGATTAAAGCTCCACCTACAACCGTACCATGTCCACCAATATATTTAGTAAGTGAATAAACAACTATAGCAGCACCGTGCTCTAAGGGCTTACATAGAACGGGAGAGGCCGTATTATCCATTATTAGTGGTATGTTATATTTTCTACCTATGTCAGATACTTCTTTAATAGGAAAAACTCTTAAGTATGGATTTGGTAAAGTTTCTCCATAAAATGCTCTAGTTTTATCATCTATGGCTTTTTCAAAGTTTTTAGGATCAGCAGGGTCTGCATACCTAACTTCAATACCAAGTTTACTTAAAGTATGCGTGAATAACGAAATAGTACCTCCGTATAGATCTGTTGAACTCACAATATTATCACCGGCCTTTGCAACGTTTAAAATTGAAAAAGTTGATGCTGTTTGACCAGATGATACCGTTAAACAAGCTAAGCCCCCCTCTAATGCAGCAAGCCTTTTTTCTAGGGCATCATTAGTAGGATTCATTATTCTTGTATAAATGTTTCCAAACTCTTTAAGGGCAAACAAATTAGCAGCATGTTCTGTACTATCAAATTGATAAGAGGTTGTTCTGTATATTGGTACAGCTACTGCTTTTGTTGTTGGGTCACTTCTGTAATCACCACCATGTATGGCTATAGTCTCAGGGTTTTGTCTTTTTGTGCTCATCTTAATACTCCTTTTTTAGTACTTTTGCTTTATGCAAGGCGTACAATACAGTTCAAATGCGCCTACCGATAATGTGTGTAAAAAATCCTTTTTAGCATTAACTAGCCTGCAATAGGAACAAATCGGCTTAATCAAACTATCATTTAAGTATGATATTACAAGGGAAATATAAAATTGACATTATATCTAATAATAGTATTAATCCTCGCACAATGACAAAATTTCTAAAACAAAGTGAATTAACTAGCAACTGGTTTGAAATTGACGCAAAAAATGCTGTAGTTGGAAGACTTGCATCTATAATAGCCATGATTGTTAGAGGAAAAAACAAAACTACTTTTACACCTCATATGGATGACGGTGATTTTGTTGTAGTTAAAAATGTTGAGCAAGCAAAATTTACTGGAAAAAAATTCAAAGACAAAAAATATTATAGACATACTGGTCACCCTGGTGGAATTAAAGAAATTACTCCTGAAAAATTATTAGAAAAAAACAAACCTGGTGAGACACTAAAATTAGCTATTAAAAGAATGTTACCTGGAGGAGTTCTTGGTAGAAAACAATTAACTAAAGTAAAAATTTATGCTGGTGAAGAACACCCTCATGCAGCACAAAACCCAAAACTTTTAGACCTAGGTAAATTAAACAGTAAAAATTTAATAAGAAATTAATATGGAAACAGCAGCTGCACCAACTAAAGTACTACCAAAAAAACCTAAAATTAAATTAGATTTTAAAGACAGTAAATACGCAACTGGTAGAAGAAAAAAATCTATTGCAAAAATTTGGGTGAAAAAAGGTACTGGTAAAATTTATGTAAATGGCAGAACTATGGATGAATATTTCACTAGTGGAAGTCACAAAATGCAAATTACAAGACCATTTGAAATTATAAACCAAGCAACAGATTATGATGTAAGATGTAGTGTTGCAGGTGGTGGTCACACAGGTCAAGCTGGTGCAATGGTTCATGGTATTGCTAAAGCATTAATCTTATTTGATTCAGAGAATAGAGCGGTACTTAAGACTGAAAAGCTAAATACCAGAGATTCTAGATCAGTTGAGAGAAAAAAACCTGGTCGTAGAAAAGCTAGAAGAAGCTTCCAATTCTCGAAAAGATAATTCTTTTTTAACTCTAAACTGCTATAATAAAAAAATGCCTAAGCTTAATGTTTTAGTTGCTGGATCTACTGGTTATATCGGTGTTCAATTAATTAAATTATTAGTTAAACACAGCGATGTTAAGATTAAATATCTTTGTGGAAATTCCTCTGTTGGAAAAAATATCTCTAGTTATGAAAAGTCATTAAGTTCAAAAAAGTTACCTAAAATTATTAGATACAACAAGGCACTTTTGAAAAACATAGACCTTGTTTTTACAGCTCTACCCAATGGTGAAGCGCAAGATATTTCAAATGATTTGCTAAAACAAAATGTATTAATTGATTTAGCTGCAGACTTCAGACTTAATAAAGCATCAGATTATCTAAAATGGTACAAACAAAAACATAGATCGGTAAAAAATATTAAAAAATCAATTTATTCATTGCCTGAAATTAATGGTGATAAAGTAAAAGAATTTAATATTATTGGATGCCCAGGTTGCTACCCAACTTCTATACTTTTACCACTTATTCCTTTAGTTAAGAAAAATTTAATAAAAACAGATAATGTTATTATAGATTCAAAATCTGGTTACTCTGGAGCTGGTAGAGGAGTACATAATAAATATAAAGATAAAAACCTTTATGAGTCCTTAAGTGCTTATGGTGTAGGTTTTCATAGACATAACTCTGAAATTCAACAAGAAATTAACAACTATAGTAAGAAGAGATTTTCTTTTACATTTACTCCCCATCTAACTCCAATGTTTAGAGGGATACTTAGTACTATTTACTTAGACCTTAACAAAAATGTAACTATTAAGAAATTAGAAAAGACTTTAAATAGTGAATATTCAAAATGTAGATTCGTTAAAATTCTAAAAACAAATTCGTTGCTTAGTACAAACGACGTAATTAACACAAATAATTGCTCTATAGTAATTTGTAAAACTAAGTATAAAAATAGAGTTATTATTTTATCTGTTATTGATAATTTAATTAAAGGTGGAGCAGGTCAAGCAATACAAAATATGAATATCAAATATGGTTTTAACGAAACAAAAGGATTAATTTGAAATACTTATTTTTACCTTTAATATTATTTTTAACTTCGTGCTCATTAAACAAAGACTCTGCTTATTGGAATGAAGATCCCATAAAAAAGTCTGCTGATGATAAAAAACTATCAAAGATATTAGAAAAAACTGGTGATTATAAATCTATGACTTTTGATGAATTTAACCTTTTTCTTAAAGATTATTCAAATAATGCAGAATACCCAGATATTAACCAGTAGATGAAAAATATTATTAACATTGCTGTAGTTGGTCTAGGACAAGTTGGTATCTATTTGTTAAATGAACTTAACACTAAAAAAAAAGATATTGAACTTAAGACGGGTAAAAAGATTAATATAGTAGCTGTTTCAGCAAGAAGCATTTCTAAAAAGAGAAGATTTAAAGTTAATAAGAAAATATTTTTTAAAAACCCATTAGAAATTTTTAATAAAACCAAAGTAGATATTTTATTCGAAGCTATAGGTATGTCGGATGGGATTTCTAAAAAAGTTGTAGAAACTGCCTTAAAAAATAAAATACATGTAATCACTCCCAATAAAGCGCTTATCTCTAAACATGGCGATTATCTGGGAAAGTTAGCAGAAGACAATGGTGTTAACTTAGAATTTGAAGCATCTGTTGCTGGTGGTATTCCAATATTAAGAACCATTAAAGAGGGTCTTGCAACTAACAAAATTTCTAAGGTTTATGGAATTTTGAACGGTACTTCTAACTATATTCTTTCAGAAATGAGAAATTCTAAAGACAGTTTTTCAAATGTTTTAAAAAAAGCACAAAAACTTGGGTATGCTGAACCAGGTAACCCTAAATTAGATCTTAATGGTTTTGATGCTTTTGCTAAAGTAAGAATTTTGTCTGCTCTTGCTTTTAATACCAAGATTTCAAAACACAAATGTTTGATGGAAGGTATTGAAAAGATTGAGTTAAAAGATATTGAAATTGCTAATCAATTAAATTCACGTATTAAATTATTGGGTATTTCTGAGATTATTAATAATCAATTATTTGAAACTGTTCATCCATGCTTAGTTAGTAAAAATTCGTACATTGGTAACGTTGGTGGAGTTATGAATGCTGTTATTCTTGAAGGAAAACCTGTTGGTGAAAGTATATTGCAGGGAGAGGGAGCTGGCCCTGGTCCAACTTCATCATCATTATTATCTGATCTACTTTCAATATTGAATGGGAATGTTAAAAAACCTTTTGGTATTCCGGGTAACAAACGTAAATCAATTAAATGTTATAACCTTAATAACTATGCAAATTCTCTATATTTGAGATTTGAAGTTAAAGACAAACCTGGTGTTTTATCAACAATTACTAACAGATTAGCTAAGTATAAAATTTCAGTAAAAAGATTAATCCAAACTCCTG
>CALCPL010000150.1 GCA_937897125.1 uncultured Candidatus Pelagibacter sp.
ATGTGTATAAGAGACAGTCCAAGAGGTTTACCCATTAGTTTATCAGGTAACCACGTTACTATCTCAGGGAAGATGCATAATATTATTATCGACAAAACCATCATCATCATAAATGGAAATGATCCCCTTAAGATTGTAGATAGACTAACATCTGGTGTAATACCTTTTATAATATAAAGATTTAATCCAACGGGTGGTGTAATTAAACCTATTTCCATATTAATTGTAAATACTATTGCAAACCAATAAGGATCAAAACCCAGTGTAGTAATAACAGGCAATAATATTGCTGAAGTCATTACAATAACTGCAACAGGTGGTAAAAAGAATCCTGCAACAAGTAAAAACACATTAACCATTAAAAAGATCATCCATTTATTGCTACTTAATTCAATCATACTTTGCGCAAGCGATTGAGTTACGTAAAGTTGTGATAATGTAAATGCGAAAAGATATGAAGCTGCAATAATAAACATTATCATCACACTCTCTTTCATTGAAATTTTAACGATATTCCATATTTTTTTAGGCTGATAAATTTTATAAACAACTGCAATCATTACAAAAACTAAAAATGCTCCAACACCAGATGCTTCAGATGGTGTAGCTACACCTCCATACAAGACATACAAAACACCCATAATGATTGCTAAAAATGGAAAAATTCTAGGAAGAACTTCTAGTTTTTCTTTTAGTGTTGGTGGTTTTCTATTTCTTAATAATTTAGCTGCATTTTTATCAATGAAGTAACTGTGTATTAATGCCCAAATTGCAAAAAGACTTGCTAACATAAAACCTGGAACAACTCCGGAAAGAAATAATCTTCCAATAGAAGTTCCTGTTGCCATTCCATATACGATTAAAACTATACTTGGTGGAATTAAAACCCCTAAAGTTCCTCCTGCAGCAATTGTTCCTGTAGCAATTTGATCTGAATACCCTCTTTTTCTCATTTCAGGAATTCCCATAGTACCAATCGCAGCACATGTTGCTGGACTGGACCCACTTAAAGCAGCAAAAATTGAACATGCACCAATGTTAGAAATAACTAAACCACCCGGCACTCTCCAAAGCCATCTAT
This sequence comes from uncultured Candidatus Pelagibacter sp., assembly GCA_937897125.1. The sequence goes on from CALCPL010000150.1 coordinate 1,082, forward strand.
CAAGGCCAGTATATAAATCTTTTCCTGCAGGTGAATGAGCAACTGCCATACCCATAAGTATGAACATAGGAATAGATAAAAGTACAAAAGAATTTAAACCTGCATAAAATGTTTCAGCAAAAACATCTAACATTTGCAGTCCTTCAAAAGTCACTAACAATGTAATCGAGACAAAACTCAAACCAAAGGCTATTGGAATTCCCGAAAATAAAACTATTAAAGTAAAAACTGCAACTATTATAGCAATTGTAAGTGGATCCATTATTTAAAATCCCCCTCATCACAAAGTTTAATTATTTCAGCAATATACTGAAGTATCATTAAAATAGAACCTATTAGCATTGAAGAATATGGCACCCATAATGGTGGATCCCAAATAGTTCCTGTTGTATAATTCTTAGTAAATGCTTCTTCAACCATCAAAAAACCAAAATAAAATAGAATTAAGAAAAAACATAAGCTTAATAATGAAGTAAAAATTTTAAGCTTAACAATATTTTTTTTAGACATAAAATCATATATCCATTCCATGCTTACATGGGCTTTTTCACTTAAAACATAAGCACTACCAATAAAAGTAGACGCAACAAGCAGTATAGTCACTAATTCAGTTTGCCATGTAATAGCTCTTTGAAAAAAATATCTTTCAAAAACAAGCTCAACAATTACTAAAATTGATAAAATCAAAGCACCCACAGCAAAAGCTCCACAAGCTTGGGAAGTGTAATTACAAAATTTTAAATATTTTTTTTTCATAAAAAAAACCCCTATTTATTTTCACAAATAGGGGCTCTTTATATATTATTTTATTTAACTGCTAAAGCCATTTCCATAAGCTTAGCACCACCTGGTACTTGCTCCGCAAATGCTTTGTGGGCAGTTTTCTTTGCGATCTCAATCCATTCAGCGTGATCTGCAGCAGTCATATATACTAGCTCAACACCAGCATCTCTATAAGCATCTTCAAATGTTTTATCAAGATTAGCTACTTGTGCTGTCATATATTTTTCAGCTACTTTTCCAGCTTTCATAAGGGCTTTTTGTTGCTTAGAACTTAAAGCATCAAAAGACTTCTTAGACATAAGGATCGGTTCATACATAAACCATAGACCAAATTTTCCTGGAGGTGTTGCACATTTTACTTGTTCGTAAATTTTGTAACTTACAAAACTTCCTGAACTAGTATTTGCACCAGTTAATACACCTGTTTGTAGACCAGTATAAATTTCTGAAGATGGCATACTTTGAATACCAGCTCCTGCACCTTCAAGCATTTGGTTAAATGCTTTACCAGCTGCTCTCATTACTTGACCTTTTGCATCGCTAGGTTTTCTAATACATTTTGTTTTTGAAACAAAACCACCACCTAACCAAGCATCAGATAAAACAACTACACCTGCATCATTAATAATTTTTTTAATCTCAGTCATCATTGGAGATTTATTAAATCTTAATGCATGGTCATGATTTTTAACTGTTCCTGGCATTAAAGTTGCACTAAACTCTGGGTGAAACTTTGATGCATATCCCAAAGGGAAAGCAGATATATCTAATTGACCAGTAGTCATTGGTTTCCACTGTTCTTTAGGTTTGTATAAAGATTTTGCTGGGTAAATTCTAATATCAATGTCAACATTAGCTTTTTTTACTTCATCAGCAATAATTTGTACCATTTCATGACGTGGGTCAAAAGATCCATCAGCTCTAGGTGTACCAGGCCATTGGTGACTTGCTTTTAACGTTACCGCATAAGCAGAACCAACAGTTGATAAAACTAAAACTAATGCTGTAAAATATAAAGATATTTTTTTAAACATTATTATTCCTCTCATTAGTTATTTTAATGATGCATATAATTAAAGTTCTTGGTAAGAGTCAACACCACACAAAAACACTATTATATAAAATATGGACGGTCCTTTAAAAAACCTATTAGTTCTTGACCTAACTAGAGTGCTAGTTGGCCCTTATTGCACTATGATGCTTTCAGATCTAGGTGCACGTGTGATAAAGGTAGAAGCGCCAGAGGTTGGAGACGACTCTAGAAAATTTGGTCCTTTTATTGAGGATTATTCAGCATATTTTATGTCACTAAATAGAGGAAAAGAAAGTATTGCTCTAAATTTAAAAAACGAGGATGACAAAAAAATATTTGATAAGATTTTAGCTAAAGCAGATATTTTGGTTGAAAATTTTAAACCAGGCACGTTAGAAAAATGGGGATATGGTTGGAAAGATGTTTGTAAAAAATATCCAAGACTAATTTATGCATCAGCATCAGGCTTTGGACAAACTGGTCCATTAAAAGAATTACCTGCTTACGATATGGTTGTTCAAGGTATGGGTGGTTTAATGAGTGTTACCGGTCAGCCTAATTCCTGTCTCTTATACACATCTGACGCTGCCGACGAATAGAGAGGTGTAGA
>CALCPL010000151.1 GCA_937897125.1 uncultured Candidatus Pelagibacter sp.
ATTAGGATCGGAGTAGGGCACTGCATCCACCTCTATAAGCTTTGCACCTAACTGTCGGATAGCATCTTTTTTTTCTTGAGCTTGTGTTTTTGGAATCACTATTACACTTTTAACACCAAAGTAATTGGCAACTAAAGTTATTCCAATTCCTGTATTACCAGCCGTACCCTCAACAATAGTACCTCCTTTTTCTAATTCTTTTTTATTTAATGCATCTTTAATTATGTAAAGGGCAGCCCTATCTTTTACAGATTGACCTGGATTTAAAAATTCAGCTTTTCCATAAATTTTACATTTCGTAAGTTCAGAAGCTTCCTTTAAATAAATTAAAGGAGTGTTGCCAATTAAATCTATAATACTATTTTTCATATTTGTTTGATCATTTAAATGAGTTAACTATTACGATATTCTCTACTAAGCAACTTTCTTTAAATAAAATTGACTAACATCAGTATGATTTAAAGAAAATCCTGTCTCACAGTAATCAAAATAATAATTCCATATTTTATTGAAACGCTCATCAAACTTAGTGTTTTTAATGGCAGGCCAATTCTCATTAAATCTTTTTTTCCATTCAATTAAAGTTTTTGCGTAATCATGACCAAAATCTTTCTGATGGTATAATTCTAGTTTGTGTTTTTTAAATAATTTCAGTAAAATTGACTTACTAGGAAGCATTCCTCCTGGAAAAATATATTTTTGGATAAAGTCAACATTGTCTGCATAATGATTAAATGAAGCATCGTTAATAGTGATTATTTGCAAGCAAACCTTACCTTCGTTATTGAGCGAATGGTAAATCTTATCAAAATAAGTATCCCAATACTTTTGTCCAACTGCCTCAAACATCTCAATAGAGATAATTTTGTCGAATTTTTTTTCAATCTTTCTATAGTCCAAAAGGTTTAAATCTAAATTAGTTTCTTTATGAGGTATTTTTTTTTGAACATACTCAAATTGATTTTTACTTATAGTATAGCCACTAAAATTAGTTTTTTTATTTTGTTTTAGAATTGTATTTATAAATCCACCCCAACCAGTGCCAATTTCACAAATATGATCATCATTTTTAATATCCAAATTATGAATTATATTTTCGTATTTCTTATTTTGAGCATCTATCAAGTTCAGCTCTTGATTCTCATATAGGGCAGAAGAGTAGCTCATGGTTTTATCTAGCCATTTAGAATAAAAATCGTTTCCTAGGTCGTAATGAAACTCAATATTTTTTTTAGCTTGATAAATAGAATTTTTTTTAAAAAAAAATTTGATTTTCTCTAATAGCTTTAAATAAAAATTAGGCTTTAGAAGAAGATTGTTTTCTTTTTGATTTCTAAGCAGTACCTTCAACACACTACTTAGGTTGGAAGTGCTCCACTTGTTATTGATAAAGCCCTCTGCAAAGCCAAGCTCACCTTTTAAAACTATATCACGAATTAAAGAAGAATCGTTTATTGTTAAGTCGGCATTTAACCCAGACTGACTACCTTGGTATATTCTTTCATCCTTATTTTGAAATCTTACCTTCAGACTTCCCCAACGAATGTTATTTAAGTAATTTTCTAAGAAACTTAGTCCGATTTTATTCATGAAAACTAATAGTATCTTTATTTTTTTGAGGTTTAAAGAAAAATTTTTTTCCTTTTTTAAAAATTTTAATTGCTTGAAAATGAATCAGAAGCATAATTTTTTGAGAAAAAAATAAATTTTTAAAAATTTCTTTTATAAGACCCATGTTAGAAAAGGAGATTTCTTTAGTTTTAAGGCCAGTTAATAATTGCATAGATTCGTTGTTAGCGTTTATTTTAAGACCTATACATGGAAAAATACTATTTAAACTAAAGTCATATCTCATGTCAGATCTTAAAAATGGAGATACATACATTTTTTTAATTGCTGTATGTTTTATTTTATTTTTTTTATTAATCTTAAATACGTAGCAATGCTGCTCATGATGCGTATTCTTAACCTCATATATAACAAATTTTAATTTTTTTTTATTATCAATGCAAAAGTAAATAGATATGGGATTAAAAACATATCCTAAAAATCTTGGTACTGACAACAAGTAAACAGTTAAATTTTCACTAAGTTTATATTTTTTATTTATAGTATTTTTTACCCAGGTTAAAAGATTAGCATTTTTTTTTCGTGCTCCATGATCTTTTGAATGAAAGCTTAAAATATTAAATTTATTAATTGAGAAAAAGTTTTTTTTTTCAATTACATTATATTTTTCCAAATTAAGCATTATCGCTGGATAAGAATGAGAAAAGAAATTTTTAAAAGGCTTAGTTCGCTTATGAAAAATAGTTACTTGATAAAAATATAAATCTTTCATTTATTTAATATTTTTTACAATCCTTAGTGCTGATTTTAATCCATCTTCATGAAATCCATATCCCTGCCATGCTCCAGCAAACCAAACTCCGTTTTCGCCCTGAACTTCATTTAGTTTATTTTGTATATCTTGGGTTTTATTATTGAATACTGGATGTGAGTATTTAATTCTTTTTATTATTTTATCTTTTTTTATTTTATCATCACAATTAATTGAAACAAAAATATTCTTATCTATTGTGAGGTTTTGTAATAAATTCATCCAGTACGTTAATGCAAAAGTTTTTTTTCTATTAAGAAAGTTCCAGCTAGACCAATTGTTTTTATTTTTTGGCATAACACTCGTGTCAGTATGCATAATTGCAGTATTGCCTCGGTACTTTACCATATTAAGTAATTTTTTTTGATCTATTGTAATCTTGCTCAGTATTTTTTTTGCACTATCTGTATGGGTTGCAATGATTACATGATCAAATTTATATTTTGTTCCTTTTAAGGTTGTGATGTATTTTTTTTGCTGGTTAATCTTTAACACTTTTTCATGAATAAAGTTTTTTCCTCCTACTAGTTTATAAATTTTTTCTACATAACTCTTACTACCATTGGAGATTGTGTACCAAATTGGTCTCTTTTTTATAATGTTGATCAATCCGTGATTTGAAAAGAAACTTAAAATAAAATGAATTTTAAAATTTTTTATTTTTCCAACTGGATTTGACCATATGGATGCACACATAGGGTAAAAGTAGAAATCTAAAAATTCTTTTGAAAATTTATTTGAGGAAAGAAATTGAGAGACGGTCTCTTTACTAACTATCTCGCTATTAATATATTGCTTGGTAATTTTATTAAACTTGAACACATCTTTTAAAACTCTCCAATATCTTAGCGTGAGACTATTTTTGCTTAAGAATATTGATTTTAAATTTTTACCTGACCATTCGTATTTTTTTTGCCTGTTTATGACTGAAAAGCTCATATTGCTTATTTGATATTTTATTTTAAGCCTTTGAATAAATTGAATGAAATTTTTGTAATTAAAATTGTTAAAAACAATGAAGCCACTATCAACGTTTACCGACTCTTGGTTTATCTTTATTGTGTGTGTGTGGGTATGACCACCCAAATACTGATTTTGCTCAAAAATTTTAACATTGAAATTTTTATAT
>CALCPL010000152.1 GCA_937897125.1 uncultured Candidatus Pelagibacter sp.
GAGATTGCCTCTTGTCTCGTGGGCTCGGAGATGTGTATAAGAGACAGATTCTAAACTTATCCCTTTGATTGGAAAAGCTATTGCTGGACAAAAAGAACCTTATGAATATCTAATTAAAAGCATTGAAGAATTTATTAATCAAGAAGAGTTAATCGATTTAATGAATAAAAATAGATTTGTTAACTGTAGTTATAGAAATTTATCAGGTGGAATTGTAGCTATTCATTCAGGTTGGAAAATCTAATGTTAAAAAAAATATTTATTTTATTTAAATTAGGAAGAAAATTAGCTCGCTCTGATATATTGGTTATTCTTTCTAAATTTAAAAAACCACCATTAGCAATCAAGATTCTCTTTCAAATACTTTCATTTTCTTTTTCGGGCCCTAATAGAGCAGATTTAAACGAAAATGAAGGTGCAAAACTATCTAAATCACTACAATCAATGGGAACTACATTTATTAAGTTAGGACAATTTTTAGTTACTAGACCTGATATTATTGGAGATGATTTAGCAAAACAATTAGAGGGCTTACAAGATAGATTGCCCGCTTTTAGTTTGACTGAAGCAAAAGCAATAATTAAAAAAGACCTAGGAGATGACACCTTCAATTCAATCATTGATTTAAGCGAGCCAGTTGCAGCAGCTTCAATAGCGCAGGTTCATAAAGCAAAAATAAATGACAATGGAACTATAAAAGATGTTGCTATCAAAATTTTGAGACCAGATATTAAAAAAGTATTTAATGAAGAAATTGATGCTTTGATGCTTTTTGCTTTTATGGTTGAGTCATTTATAAAAAAAACAAAAAGACTAAAATTGGTAGAAGTTGTTTTTCTTCTTAAAGAGATAACTAATTTAGAAATGGATTTAAGATTTGAGGCAGCAGCTGCAAATGAATATGCTGAAAATACAAAGAATGATGCAGGTTTTTGGGTTCCTGCGATTTATTGGAATTTTACAAGCGAGAATGTGATGACACTTGATTGGGTTGATGGCGTTTCTATTCGTGAAACAGAGGATTTACAAAAAAGAAATATAGATACTAAGAGAATAGCCTCTGATGTTATTCAGCACTTTTTAAGACATGCTGTTAGGGATGGTTTTTTTCATGCTGATATGCATCAAGGAAATATATTTATTGATAATAATGGACAAATTGTTCCTATAGATTTTGGTATAATGGGGAGATTGGATAACCTTAGCAAAAGATTTTTAGCTGAAATTTTATTTGGCTTTATTCAAAGAGACTACAAAAAAGTTGCTGAAGTACATTTGGTTGCTGGTCTAGTTCCTAAAGATGTACCTGTTAATGATTTAGCACAAGCATTAAGATCAATTGGTGAACCAATCTTTGGCCAATCTGTAAAAGATATTTCTGGGGGAAAATTATTAAAACAACTTTTTGAAGTTACTGAAAAATTTAATATGCAGACTCAACCTCAATTATTAATGTTACAAAAAACAATGGTAGTTGTTGAGGGTGTTGCTAGAAAACTTAACCCTAATACCAATATATGGGAAACTTCAAAACCAGTTTTAGAAAATTGGCTAAGAGAAACGAAAGATCCAATCAATACCTTAAATGAAAGTTTAAAAACTACCACTGAAGTAATTAAAAGATTGCCTGATTTTCCAGAGATTATGGATAAAGCCAATCAAGCTTTATCATTTTTAGCAAGTGGACAGATCCCCCAAAATTCAAATTCATTTACTGCCTTAAATGAAAAGAGATCTGAAATGACTGCCTTTAGAAATCAGTCTATTGTTGGTTTATTACTGCTTGTAATTTTTGGTCTAGTAGTATTTTAATTCGCACAATGAATAATTTATCTGAAAGAAAAATACTTTTAATAATATGTGGTGGCATATCTGCTTATAAAAGTTTGGAGCTAATTAGATCTTTAAAAAAATTAGGTGCAAAAGTTAAAACTATTCTTACTAAAAGTGCCAAAGAATTTGTAACTCCTTTATCTATTGCCTCACTATCTCAAGAAAAAGTTTATGAAGACTTATTTAACCCTGAAAATGAGGCTGAAATGGATCATATTTCACTATCTAGATGGGCAGACTTAATTGTTGTGGCTCCAGCTACAGCTAATACAATTTCAAAATTGAGTGCAGGGTCTTCTGAAGATCTGGCTTCAACTGTAATTTTAGCTTCTGATAAAGATATTTTTTTAACACCAGCTATGAATGTTAGAATGTGGGAACACCCATCAACTAAAGAAAATCTTAAAAAACTAAAATCATTTGGTTATAAAATTATAGGTCCTGAAGTTGGTGATATGGCCTGTGGAGAATTTGGTGAAGGTAAAATGACTGAACCAGATAATATTGTTCAAGAAATTAATTCATACTTTAGTGAATTAAATAAGAATTATAAACTAAAAGCCTTAGTAACGGCTGGACCAACTAATGAGTATATTGATCCTGTAAGATTTATAACAAACAAGTCTTCTGGAAAACAAGGATATGCCTTAGCAAAATCATTAGCTAAAAAAGGTTTTCAAACCACTTTAATTTCTGGACCTACAAATTTAGAAGTAGGCAGCAATATAAATTTAATCAAAGTAGAAACTGCAGATGAGATGTTTAAAGCTACACAAGATAATTTACCAGCAGATGTAGCAATTTTTTCAGCAGCTGTTGCTGACTTTAAAGTTAAAGAAATAAACAATAACAAAATAAAAAAGCAGGAAAAATTACATTTAGAATTAGAAAAAAATATTGATATTTTAAATTATGTATCAAAACATAATTCTCTTAGACCAAAGCTGGTAATTGGATTTGCTGCAGAAACTAATAATATGGAAGAGAATGCAAAAAAAAAATTAGAAGAAAAAAATTGTGACTGGATAATAGCAAATGATGTTTCTAATAAAGCAATTGGATTTGACTCTAGTTTTAATGAAGTTTCAATTTATTATAGAGATAAAAATATGAATGATGAAAAGCTTGCAATAAAAAGTAAATCTGAAATTTCTGATGAAATAGTAGATAGAGTTATTAAAAAATTAAATTAAAATTCAGTGGCTAAAGTATTAATCAAAAAATTAAATCCTAAAGTAGAATTACCTGCTTACAAAACAGATGGTGCTTCAGGTATGGATTTAATGGCTTTTATAGAAGAGCCTATTAGAATAGCCCCAAATAGCTCATATTTAGTTCCTACAGGCCTTTCAATGGCATTTTCAGAGGATTATGAAGTCCAAATTCGTCCTCGATCTGGTTTGGCTGCTAAAAAGAGTATTACAGTTTTAAATACCCCAGGAACAATTGATAGTGATTATAGAGGAGAAATTAAAATTATACTTTTTAATCATGGTAAAGAAGATTTCCTTATCAACAATAAAGATAGAATAGCACAAATGATCTTAATGCCTGTAATTAAGATGGAGCTTGAAGAAACAGATAATTTGCCTGATACATTACGAGGTGATGGTGGATTTGGCTCAACAGGTAAATGAATAACCAATTAAGAAAAGCATCAATAGAGAGATACTCAAGACAAATAGTACTAAAGGATATTGGTACTATAGGACAAAAAAAAATTATATCTGCAAAAGTTTTAATTGTTGGAATGGGTGGCTTAGGGTCTCCTGTTGCTGAATTTCTTGCAAGAGCTGGTGTTGGTTCGATAGGAATAGTTGATGATGATAAAGTTAGTTTATCCAATCTACACAGACAAAGTCTTTATAATACCAGTGATATAGGAAAATTTAAAGTTCAAGTAGCAAGGGTTAAAATTAAAAAAATAAACCCAAGTATTAAAATTAAGATTTACAAAATAAGACTTAATAAAAGTAATTTTAAGAAAATTATAAAAGATTATGATTATATAGTTGATG
>CALCPL010000153.1 GCA_937897125.1 uncultured Candidatus Pelagibacter sp.
GATCTACACCTCTCTATTCGTCGGCAGCGTCAGATGTGTATAAGAGACAGACTGTAACCCTATCAATTTTCTCTGGATGACCGTCGCCTGTATTATGATTTTGATAAGTATCTGAGGTTATTAAACCAGTTTTCATTTAAGATAGATATTCTTGATAAATAGTTTCTCGTTCTACTTTTAGCATTCCTTTAGTTCTTTCTATAAACTCATTACGCTGTTCTTTATTCTTAAAAACAAAAAAACAAACTGTATCTTTAGAGTGATAAATAGCTTTTAATTCATCATCAATATCATTCAGTTCTTTAGGGATATCTGCTTTAATGCAAATCATTAAAAGTAATTTTTAAGAATTTCAGAGTATATCTTTGTTAACTTTTTTAAGTCTGAAATAGATACTGCCTCATCTACTTTGTGCATTGTTTTACCTACTAGACCAAATTCCAAACATGGGGCAATTTTTCTAATAAATCTTGCGTCTGAAGTTCCACCTGTTGTAGACAATTGAGGTTTAATTTTTGTAATTTTTTTTATTACATCTTGAATCATGTAAGTTGTTTTATTGGGCTTAGTTAAAAAAGCTTCGCCTGATACACGATATTCTACTTTAAAATTAGATTTATCTTTTTTAGTAATTTTTTTGAAAATTTTATTTAATCTATTCTTTAAGCTAGAAGATGTATGTTTATTATTAAATCTTATGTTAAAGGTAGCTCTTGCAAGTCCTGGAATAACATTATCAGCTGTATTATTTATATTAATTTTAGTTACTTCTAAATTTGTTGGCTGAAAGTCTTTTGTTCCTTTATCAAATTTTATTTCTTTTATTTCATTTAGTATTTTGATCAATGAAGTTGATGGATTTTTAGCACGATGAGGATATGCAACATGACCTTGAGTTCCAATTATAGTTAATTCAGCATTGATACTTCCTCTTCTACCAATTTTAATCATTTCACCAAGTTTATTAGGGTTTGTTGGCTCACCAACTAAGCAAAAATCTATTTTTTCTTTTTTCTTTTTTAAGTAATCAACTACTTTTTTAGTACCATTAATTGCAACACCTTCTTCATCACCAGTAATTAATAAACTAATTGATCCGTTAATTTTTTTATTATTTGATACAAAGCTATTTACAGCAACAACCCAGCTTGCAATTGCACTTTTCATGTCATTAGCACCTCTACCAATAAGATGATTTTTTTTAATAGCTGGACTAAAAGGCTTAATCGTCCAATCTTTTATATTTCCTGGAGGTACTACATCTAAGTGACCAGCAAACATAAAGTTTGGTTGAGAATTACCTAATCTTGCATATAGGTTTTTAACTGGTTTAGAATTTTTATCTTTAAACTCTAAAATCTTACATTTAAATCCAATAGCAGTTAATTTTTTAGCTAAGAATTTCATTACTCCAGCATCAACTGGTGTAATGCTTGGAAATCTTATTAGCTCTTTAGCTAATGTGATTTCATTGTAAGTTGGCATTTAGTCTCTTAATAAGTCGTTAATAGAAGTTTTAGATCTAGTTTTTTCATCAACTTGTTTAATAATTACTGCACAATATAAAGCAGGACCTTTACCATCTTTACTTGGAAGGCTGCCTGGAACTATTACTGAGTATGGTGGAATTTTTCCATAGATTACTTCACCAGTTTCTCGATAAACAATTTTTGTAGATTGACCAATAAATACACCCATAGATAATACAGATCCTTCTCCAACAATTACTCCTTCAACTATTTCTGAACGAGCTCCAATAAAACAGTTATCTTCGATGATAGTAGGGTTAGCTTGCATTGGCTCTAATACACCTCCAATTCCAGCACCACCTGATATGTGACAGTTCTTTCCTATTTGTGCACAAGATCCTACAGAAGCCCAAGTGTCCACCATAGTTCCTTCATCTACATAAGCTCCAATATTTACAAAGCAAGGCATTAGTACTGCGTTCTTTCCAATAAAAGATCCTTTTCTAACTGGAGAATTTGGAACCATTCTAAAACCAGCTTTTATATGATCTTCCTTAGTCCAATCTGCTGTTTTACCTTTTAGTAAATGAGATTTGTCATACCAACTACTATATGGGCCACTCAATGAATCCATATCATGAGTTCTAAAACTTAACATTATTGCTTTTTTAACCCACTGATTAACTACCCACTCATTACCATTTTTTTCAGCAACTCTTAGTTCACCTTTATCAACAAGTTCAATCGTTTGGTTGATGGCATCTAATATAGACTTATCAGATTGACCGTTGATGGAGTCTTTATTGTCCCAAGCTGTATTGATAATGTTTTCAAATTCTTTCATAGTTTTATTTTATCGTTAGTAGGTTAGTTTTATTGTGCTTTTAATATATTAATTTCTTGAAGAAAAGAAGGCAAGTTCTTAATCTTATAATCAATATATGGTTTATCGGCATCTTTTTTTGCAAATACTTCATCATTCTCAAGCCAGCAAGTTTTCATTCCTAAGTTTTTAGCTTGTTCTAAATTATGAGCAATATCTTCGATCAATATTGATTTTGTTGGATCAAGATCAAATTTTTCTACTATCTTTTTATAAGGTTCAATTTTTGGTTTTGGAATAAAATTAGCATCAACAATATCAAACGCTCCATCAAACAAACCATCTATACCTAGTTGTTTAGTTACGTTTTCAACATGAGCATGAGAACCATTAGTAAAAATATATTTTTTTTCTTTAATTTTAATCAATTCTTCTCGCAACAACTCATCTTTAGGAAGCCAGCTAATATCAATATCATGAACAAATTCTAAAAATTCATGTGGATCAATTTTATCGTGATTCATTAATCCTGATAATGTCGTTCCATACTCATAGAAGTATTCTTTTTGAATTTCTCTTGCTTTAATTAAATCGACGTTAAATTTCTTTGAAATAAAAGAAGACATCTTTTTATCAACTTCAGAAAAAACCTTTGTTTGTCCAGAATACAAAGTATTATCTAAGTCGAATAGCCAGTATTTAGTATCAATTAAATTTTTCATTCTCTAATTAAAGTTCCTGAACCTTTATCAGATAATAGTTCAAAAAGGAGTGAGTGATTTTTTCTTCCATCAATTATTACAACTGCCTTAACCCCATTACTTGCAACATCTAGACAATTCTTAATTTTAGGTATCATTCCTCCAGAAATTACCTCTTGATCAATTAATTCATTAGCTTTTTTAGAATTAATTTCAGGGATTAGTTTTTTTTCACTATCTAATACGCCCTCAACATCACTAATAATCATTAACCTTCTAGCTTTTAGCTCAATTGCGATTGATCCTGCGGCGGTATCGGCATTTATATTAAAAGTCTGATTATCTTTATCTAAACCTAAGGGTGCAACGACAGGTACTTCGTTCAATTTTATTGTTTTAGTTAAGAATTCTTTGTTAATTTCAGTAGGTGTTCCCACAAATCCAAGGTCTTTGTTTTCTTGTACGACAGTAATTATACTGTTTTCTTTTGATGTAATCCTTTTTGCTTTGCAGGCCAACTCATTTAAAGCTTCAACAATCTCTTTATTAAATTCAATTAATACATCCTCAACTATGTTGATGGTATCTTTATCAGTAACTCTTAGTCCATTAATAAAGTTACTTTTAATATTAACTTCAGAAAGTTTACTGTTAATTCTTTTTCCACCTCCATGAACAATTATAGGATTAAAACCAAGCTTGTTTAAAACGACCACATCTTCAATAAAAATTTTAAATAATTTTGGATCAACTAAAACACTGCCACCACATTTAATGATAATAAATTCATCGTTATATTTTTCTAAGTATTTTTTTACCTCTTCAACTGTTGGGCCGTCTTTTGGTAGGATGTTTGTTAATTC
>CALCPL010000154.1 GCA_937897125.1 uncultured Candidatus Pelagibacter sp.
CCTCTCTATTCGTCGGCAGCGTCAGATGTGTATAAGAGACAGGTATATAATTAATGGCTCATTCATTGAATAGTTCTCTTTAACCGTTACTCTGATATAGCTGGCAATGAGAGCATTGTTCAATGAAACCAATGAATTAACTTCTTTAGAATTTTCATTTTGATTTAAATCTCTTGTTATCAAAACTTTAGTGTCATCTTCAGAGCTGAAATCAACTTTTGAAATTACTCCGTTAAGAAAAATTATCTTATTATGTACAAATTTATCAATAAAGGTAGTTTCATCAATCTGACTTATTTCGAGGTCGGTATGGAAGCGTAAATTTTCAATATTAGAAGAAATTATCTGATTCAAATCTGAAAATTTCCAATCTTCCGCTCTTTTATTTGGAAAACCATTCTCTATAAATTGATTAAAGTTTTCTTTTCTAGAATTTACACTTTTCTCTGAAAGCTTTAAACTTTCTATGACTTTATTAAAATCTACTTTTAGTTGATCCATAATCTAACTTAAACTTTCGTATCCTTTGTTTTCAAGTTCTAATGCAAGTTCTGACCCACCCGATTTAACTATTTGTCCATTAATTAAAACATGCACAAAATCTGGTTTTATATATTCTAATAATCTTTGATAATGAGTAATGATTAAAAAAGAACTTTCTTTACTTCTTAATGCATTAACACCTTCTGAAACTATTTTTAAAGCATCGATATCAAGTCCAGAATCTGTTTCGTCTAGAATAGACAGCTTAGGATTTAATATAGACATTTGAAGTATTTCATTTTTTTTCTTTTCTCCACCAGAAAAACCTACATTTAATTGTCTGCTTAATATTTTTTCATCGAATTTTAATTCGCCTGCTTTTTGTTTAACTAATTTTAAGAATTCAATGGCATCTAATTCTTTTTCACCTTTAGCTTTTTTAATTGCATTTAGAGATGTTTTTAAGAATATATTGGTATTAACTCCTGGTATTTCCAGTGGATATTGGAATGCTAAAAATATTCCTTTATGAGCTCTTTCTTCAATCTCTAAATCTAAAAGATTTTCATTAAAATATTTTACTTCGCCAGTTACAGTGTAGCCTTTTTTTCCCGAAAGAACATTTGATAGAGTACTTTTTCCAGATCCATTAGGACCCATGATTGCATGCACTTCTCCAGGTTTAATTTCTAAATTTAACCCTTTTAAAATTTCTTTATTATCAATATTTGCTTTAAGATCTTTAATTGTTAACATTAACCAACACTCCCTTCTAAACTGATACCAACTAATTTTTGCGCTTCAACAGCAAATTCCATTGGAAGCTGCTGTAACACTTCTTTGCAAAAACCATTAACAATTAAACTAACAGCCTCTTCTTGATTTAAACCTCTTTGATTACAGTAAAATAATTGTTCTTCACTAATTTTTGATGTAGTCGCTTCATGCTCAATATTTGAGCTAGAATTTTTATTCTTTATGTATGGAACTGTATGTGCTCCACACTTGTTACCCATCAAAAGAGAATCGCATTGAGTAAAATTCCTCGCATTATCAGCATTTCTAGCGATATCCACTAATCCTCTGTATGTATTATCAGCAAAACCAGCCGATATACCTTTGGAAATTATTTTGCTTTTTGTATTTTTTCCAAGATGAATCATCTTTGTACCAGTGTCTGCTTTCTGATGATTATTGGTGATAGCTATTGAATAAAATTCTCCAACAGAATTATCTCCTTTTAAAATACAACTTGGATACTTCCATGTGATTGCTGAACCTGTCTCGACTTGTGTCCATGAAATTTTTGAATTTTTCCCCTTACATAATCCTCTTTTAGTAACAAAATTATAAATACCTCCTACACCATCTTTATCTCCAGGGTACCAATTTTGAACTGTTGAATATTTAATTTCAGCATCATCTAGTGCAATTAATTCTACATTAGCAGCATGCAATTGATTTTCGTCTCTCATTGGTGCCGTACACCCTTCTAAATAACTTACATAACTTCCTTTATCAGCAATAATCAAAGTTCTTTCAAATTGACCTGTTTCTGTAGCATTAATTCTAAAATAAGTAGAAAGTTCCATCGGGCATCTTACACCTTCGGGAATATAAACGAATGACCCATCAGTAAAGACTGCTGAGTTAAGTGTTGCAAAATAATGATCTGATAATGGAATTACAGAACCTAAGTATTTTTTTACTAATTCAGGATGCTCTCGTATTGCTTCTGACATAGAGCAAAAAATAATTCCTTTTTTATTTAACTCACCCTTGAATGTTGTTGCAACAGAAACAGAATCAAATACAGCATCAACTGCAATTCCATTAAGTCTTGCTTGTTCTTGCAAGGGAATTCCAAGTTTATTGTAAGTCTCTAATAATTTTGGATCTAACTCATCTAAACTTTTTGGTTTATCATCCATACTTTTTGGTGCTGAATAATAATAAAGATCTTGATAATCTATTTTAGGATATTTAGGTTTTTGCCAATTTGGTTCTTTTAATTGTTTTAGTCTTTCAAATGCTTTTAGTCTCCAATCAAGCATCCACTGTGGTTCTTTTTTAATATTTGAGATAAACTTAATTACCTCTTCATTTAAACCTTTAGGAGCTCGAGTGTTTTCAATATCTGTTGAAAAACCATATTTATAGTCTTTTAATTTTTCTATTTCCTTTTCTCTTGCGTCCATTTTAATTTCTACTTTCTGAAGAATTGTTAATAAGATCTTTTAAGTTTTTTTGTTCAAAAAAATTATTGATATGAATCTCAAGTTCATCCCACAAATTATGGGTAATGCACTTTGTTGTCTTGCTGTTACATCCTTTTTTAGATTCTTTTTTACATTGAACAGTTTTAACTTCTTCATCTACAGCACTAAGTATATTTGCTAATTTAATTTCTTCTGGTTCTTTGTTTAAGATATAGCCACCGTTAGTTCCTCTAATGCTTTTCACAATATTATATTTTCTTAATTTAGAAAAAATTTGTTCTAAAAAATCTAAGGAAATTCCTTGTCTTAACGATATATCTCTTAAAGATACTGGATTAACGCTATTGAACTTAGCAAGATCAGCTAAAGCCATTACTGCATATCTACCTTTTGATGTTAATTTCATTTTACCCTTATTTAAGAAGGCTTTTTATACAAACTTGACTAAATTAGTCAAGTATACAATATAAAAAAAAGATAACATATTGTCGCTTAGTTATGATAAGTGTATTTTTTTTTGAGAATAATAATCAATATCATTTATGGATAACAAAATAGTAGAAGTATTTATACCTGGACCTGCCGGAAGAATGGAAGCCAAGTATTACAAAAGTGAAAAAATTACATCACCAATAGCATTAGTATTACAACCTCATCCTCAATATGGCGGAACAATGAATAATAAAGTTGTGGTTGATACGTTTCATACGTTTATGGAAAATGGATTTTCTGTATGTAGAGTAAACTTTAGAGGTGTTGGAAAAAGTGATGGTGAATTTGATAATGGTCAAGGTGAACTTGCTGATGCAGCTGCGGCCCTAGATTGGTTAGAACGTGAAAATTTTGACAATTCACAATGTTGGGTTTCAGGATTTTCTTTTGGATCACTAATAGCAATGCAATTATTAATGAGAAGACCAGAAATAAATAGATTTATCGCAATATCACCACAGCCAAACGTATATGACTTTTCATTTTTATCTCCATGCCCTACTTCAGGTTTAATGATTTATGGTAAAAAAGATGAATTAGTTCCCTTGGAACATATTACAGATTTGGACAAAAGGTTGAGTGCACAAAAAGGTATTAAAGTTGACTTTCAAGCTATAAATGATGCTAATCATTTTTTTACTAAAACAGAAGACGTATTGGTAAAAAGTTTA
>CALCPL010000155.1 GCA_937897125.1 uncultured Candidatus Pelagibacter sp.
CGAGATTGCCTCTTGTCTCGTGGGCTCGGAGATGTGTATAAGAGACAGTTATTTATCTGGATTAGTTAAAAAATCTAAAGTGATTGGCTTTGATGCATCTAAAGTTTTCTCTGGTTCTTCTTGAACTTTTGGTCCCTCTTTAGCTTCACGTTTTGCTTTTTTTTCGGCAAGCTTTTTTTCTCTCTTAGCTTGCTTCTCCATAAGCTTATTGCCTTTAGTAGATTTATAATCGTAATGAATGCCCATAAAATTTCCTCCGTAGGTATAAATCATTATATGAAAAAAATTAAGGCAATTTTTTGAAAAAATGATTTATTATAGAAATACTTGAATAAAATAACAAATTAGCCCCTATAGTTAAATGGCATAACATGTCCATGGTAAGGATAAATTTCAAGTTCGATTCTTGGTGGGGGCACCAGATTATTTTTTATAAAATATTTTTCTAGCAACAATTGCAACTATTAATAAAGCTCCAAAAGCAATCATTGGGATGTAGATATCTGGTGAATATATCAAATCGATGATTCTAGGAGCTTCTAAATTTTGCTCTATAATTTTTTCAAGTCCACTTCCAATTGAAACAACTAAAAATAGTGGTGGAGTTAATCCTATTAATGTTGCCCAAAAAAAATTACTTACTCTAACATTAAAAATACAAGGTAATACATTTGATAACGCAAAAGGAATACCCCCAATAAATCTATAAAGTAAAAGATAAATAAATTCTGATTTTTTAAATTTAGCTTCTAAATTTTTAAATTTATTTAAAAACTTTTCTTTAATGATTTCTTTAAAAAAATAATTTCCAATGATGTATAAAATTGTTGCTCCAATAGTCATTCCAATTATTAGAATAAAAGTTCCAAGCCACTTACCAAAAATAAACCCTGCTAGAAGTGCAACTGGTAAACCAAATCCAGCCATAACAACCCAGACAATTGTGGCTATTAAAAATATTAGAGAAATTAAAAATAAATTAGTTTGCTTTAATCCAAAAAAATAATCTCTATTATTTTTAATAAATTCATAGCTAGTTAATTCTTCGAGGGTGAATTTTGATAAAAAAAAGTATAAAAATGATGAAACAACTAGAAGATAAAATAAACCTAAAGTTATCTTAACTTTTTTTGATTTTTCCATAATTTACTGGTCGTATTATAAAATCTTCTATTTGCTATTTATACATATAATTACTATAAAGGGCGAAATTTAAAAAAACTTAAATAAATCCTATGAAAAGAACATATCAACCCAAAGTTGGAAAACGTCTTAAGAAGCATGGCTTCAGATCAAAGATGGCAACTAAAGGTGGGAAAAAACTTATTAAGAGAAGACGTGATAAGGGACGTAAAAACCTTACGGTGTCATCCACTCAAAAAAAGCCTCAA
The DNA here is from genome assembly GCA_937897125.1 of uncultured Candidatus Pelagibacter sp. The sequence continues at coordinate 1,392 of CALCPL010000155.1, forward strand.
GGTAAATAAACCAAACTAAATGAAAAGCAAAATTGTTGCTCTTTCTAAAAACGAAGATTTCAAAAATTTACTTAAGAAGAAAAAAATCTCAAATAAATATATCACTCTTTTTTTTGGCCCTCTTGCAGATAAAGATAATAAAAAACTAAATATTAGCTTTGTAGCTAAAAAAAAACTAATCCGTGGTGCCGTAAAGAGAAATAAAGTTAAAAGAAGATTAAGAAATATAATGAACGAAGCGGTAAAAAAATTGTCAATAAACTTTAATTATTCTTACCTTGTGATTGCGAAAATAACTATGCTAAACAATGAATATGCGATAATAAAAGATACTTTATTCCAAGACATAGAAAAGATTAAGTAATGAATATTATATCAAACATTTTAATTGGCCTGATCAAATTTTATAAAATGGTTATTAGCCCCTACTTAACTCCTTCGTGTAGATATCTTCCAACTTGCTCAGAATATACAATTGAATGTTTAAGAACATATGGGCTCATTAAAGGGATCTCAAAAAGCACTAAAAGAATATTTTCATGTCATCCTATTAAGATGTTGGGTGGTGGTGAAGGATTTGACCCAGTAAACAAAGAATTAAAGGCTAAGAAATAATGGATACTAGAAACGTAATCGCAGCAATATCCTTATCAGCAGCTGTTATTATTTTATACTCTCTTTTTTTTCAGCCTGATCCTGCAACTATTAAAAAAAATCTAGCTGAACAAAATAAAATTGAAAATAATGAAGACACTCCTAGCCTAGATAAAAATGAAAACTTTGCAAAGCTTTCAAGAACTGATGCTTTAAAAGAAAATGATAGAATTCAATTTGAAAATGGAAGTGTTGTTGGGTCAATTTCTTTAAAAGGTGCAGCAATAGATGATTTAACTTTCAAAGAATACAATGTTGAACTTAATGGAAGTGATAAAATAATCTTATTAAGCCCAAGAAATGTTGAAGATGGTTATTTAATTGAAAGTGGCTTTGTAAGTACTAATAAAAATATAGATCTACCTGATGCTTCTACGGTCTGGGAAGTTTCTGGAAATAAAAAATTAACTAATAATAGCCCTGTAAAACTAACATGGAGTAACACTCAAGGTATTTCATTTGAGAAACATATAAGTTTAGATGATCAATTTTTGTTTACTGTAAAAGAAAAAATAATTAACAGATCAGATAAATCTTATAATTTTTACTCATACGGACAAATAATTAGAAATAAATTACCAGAAATATCTGGCTTTTATATTTTGCATGAAGGGTTTTTATCTGTACTTGATGATCAATTAATTGAAGAAGATTACGACGATATTCAGGAAAAGAAGTTTACTCAAATTGCACAAGAAGGATTTGTTGCTATTTCAGATAAGTTTTGGGTTACATCAGTTATACCACCTAAGGGTAAAGAGTTTAAAACAACTTTTGACTATAAAAATAAATTCAGAGCGAACTACATATCAACTAAAGGTATTGAGGTTAAAGCAAACACTTCTATTGAAGAAAAAATTCAAATTATAGTTGCTGCTAAAAGAGTAAATGTCATTGATGGTTATGCTGAAAATTTAGATATCAATAAATTTGATCTAGCGATTGATTGGGGCTTTATGTATTTCATCACAAAACCTTTATTCTTTGTATTGGATTACTTCTTTAAATTACTTGGTAATTACGGTTTAGCAATTATTGCTGTCACTATTTGTATTAGATTAGCTTTCTTTCCTCTTGCCAACTTTAGTTTTAAGTCCATGGGAAAAATGAAGTTATTAGCACCTGAAATGGCTCGTTTGAAAGAGTTACACAAGGATGACAAAATGAAATTGCAACAAGCAATGATGGCTCTTTATAAAAAAGAAAAGGTTAATCCTATGAGTGGTTGTCTACCTATTCTGGTTCAAATTCCAGTTTTCTTTGCGCTATATAAAGTATTATTTGTAACCATTGAAATGAGACACATGCCATTTTATGGATGGATACATGACTTAAGTGATAGAGATCCAACATCTTTATTTAATGTTTTTGGTTTACTTCCTTGGGATCCACCTTCTTTCTTATTAATAGGTGCATGGCCGATCATTATGGGTATCACGATGTTTATACAACAAAAGCTTAACCCTACTCCGCCAGATCCTATACAGGCTAAAATATTTATGTTTTTTCCAGTATTTTTAACTGTAATTCTTGCACCATTTCCTGCAGGTCTTGTTATCTACTGGAGCTTCAACAACATCTTCACAATGATTCAACAATATATTGTTCAAAGAAAAATGACTATCAAAACAACATAAATGTCATCGTTAAAAGAAGAAGAATTAATAAACATCCTACCTAAAGACGGCCCAACAGTTGAACAAGTAAAAAAATACTTAGAAAAATATAATGATGAATTTATTATCATTAAATGTGGTGGCAGTGTTTTAGCTGTCTCTTATACACATCTGACGCTGCCGACGAATAGAGAGGTGTAGAT